>NZ_KE992893.1:0-299 GCF_000466485.1 [Clostridium] symbiosum ATCC 14940
GGAAGACTCAGGCGAAGGTTTTCGCACACCGGACGTGGTCCGTTCGGGGCGCTGATTGTCTCCAGCCTCAGGGGGACGGGAACCTTGTCGCTGCCATTACATACTTCCAATAGATAACAGTCTACCGCTCTGTGAAATGCGCGCTGCTAGGCTCGACAGGACCTCGCTAATTAGCGATGGATTTAGGCGGCATCCACAGACTTTATCTTCCCCTCCGCCCCAGGGCCAGGGTTTCGCCGGGGCCCCGTCCACTGGCCTGCGGCCACTGATAGTCTCACGCGTTAAGTGCGGGGGCGGAC
>NZ_KE992893.1:399-642 GCF_000466485.1 [Clostridium] symbiosum ATCC 14940
TGCCGCGGCCACTCAGTGCTTCCGTGTGCGGGAAGCACGATATGCCTTCAATGCGCCTTTTTGAAAGAATTGCGGAATGTTTAATATCAGTTTGCCGGAAACACGTAGTAGCCGCGACAAGGCTCTCCCCATTTAAGGTTGGAGAGAATCCGCGGACGGGGCGGACCATGACCGGTGTGCGAAAACCTTCGCCGGAGTCTTCCGTCCCCGGCGAAACCCTGACCGGGGGAAGGAGGCGGAATC
>NZ_KE992894.1 GCF_000466485.1 [Clostridium] symbiosum ATCC 14940
TTTCAAAAAGTGCTTGACTTTTTATTAGCAGGCTCCTAATATAATTTACTCGCGGTCGTCTAAGATTTTCATAACGGAGATCTCATATGTGACCATTTCTTCCTGACCCCCCATTGGAAACTGCTTCACATATTTTCGGTTCTGCATTCTTCCCAGGATGTGAATTGGTTCTCCAACCTTTTTCCCGCCTGCTTTACGGGCATCTTTTCCCCAACAGATACAGGGGATGTAATCCGATTTCCCATAGGGCCGGTTAACTGCAACCATTAAATCCGTGATTTCCCGGTTTAACGGTGTCCGCCGATAGATTGGCTCCTTACAGAGAAATCCATTCAGTTCTACCTGGTTAATACCCTCATCATAATCCTGTGCCTCCCATACTTCCCGTGCAAAAATGCGTAACAATACTTGCCTATGATTGCCAACGTCTTTAGAGTGGGTCCGAAGTTGTCCTCTGATTCCAACATGGCTCCCTGCTTTTAACTGGCTGCAAAAACGTTCAGGCAGTATAACAGGCACTTTGTCAATATTTCCACTGAGCCTTTTTACTTCAACTGCTACCTCATAAAACCGCTCACCGAAGCTGGTATGGCTGTAGCAAGGCTCCTGTCCCACCTCGCCTGTAATTTTGATGTAGCTATTCTCACCATTCTCCTGCTTAAACATATGTTTCTCCATTTCCTTTCCTCTGTGTAATGCAATTTTTTCTCTGCCGATCTACATACGGTTTCCAGTAATCGTCTATTCCTTTAAAATTTCCTGCCCAGCTGCCGTCTGAATCTAAATCCCACTTTTTTCTCCGGTATCGGATTGACCGCGCCTGGCACATTTCATATAGCCGGTTGCTCCCTTTACGGATTTCATTCCGCTTTCGCTCCTTATAGGGACAGACAGCTCCTTTCGTAAACTCCAAACCACATGTATCACAGTATTTTTCGATATGGTCACAGATTATTTTCATTTGACGATCCATATCATAATAATCAATGACTTCTTTAACTCCATTCCCTGCCAGCACGGTAAGAAGCTGTTCTAATCCCCTATAGTTGTTAACTCCCGGATTCCCAATGAAGGTGCGATCAGAAAACTCGTGAGCAATCAGCCCTTTTAGCACACCGTCTGTTACACATACCCTCTTATCATATGGGTTCCCGAAAAATGCGGCCGGGCTGCTGCTGCTAACTCCTTTTTCCCGTCCTGCACTTGACAGCCAGATATACTTCCTTCCATGGATTGGTACGTCAAGGCGGATTTGAAAACCGATTAAATCTCCTGAGATATCCGGAACCGGGCAGAGATATCCGGAATACTTCTTACCAAATGCGATGTCCCAGTTCCCCCGGTTATTGAGATAAAACCCCGGCACTCCTGACAGACTTAAATCTTTTAGCAAAAGCTTCCTGGCAAGCTCCTCCGTCCCATAAACAGGTGTACTGCGAAACTGGAACCGTTTAATCGCCTCCTCAGAAAGCCCCCGTTCCTTTAGCAGAGACAGATGCCGATCTGTTAAATTCAGTAGCTTGAGAAGTTCCATGTAGACCCTGTTCCTTTTTGTATAGTCCGCAGTTTTTGCCTCCATCACAGATGGCTTCCGAATCTCATATTCCCGGTTTAGAGGGTATCCGCCAACAGTCAACTGCTCGCGGATTTCACGATACGCGATTTTAAAGCAGTCCGGACCGGTGATTCCCTTTAATTCGCAATATAATGTAAGCATGTTTCCCTGGGCACCGCAATTGTAGCAGTGATACACATTCTTAATCCGGTTGCCTTTCCAGATACAGGCGTTCATTTTCCCGCGGTCATCCCCACAAAACGGGCAAATCAGATTAAATGAATCTTCTCCATCCGTCAGACGGATTAGTCTCAGAATATCTACAACGTCAGCGATGCTGAAGGGAGGTATAAAATTTTCGATTTCCCCATCTCCTTTAACTACAAATCCACTAGATTAAAAATATTGTAATTAAGACGCAGCTTTTAATAAAACTCTTGCAGCCTGCCGGACGGTATCGTTTGGACCCTTGTATTTGTATGCCATCCACTGCAAATCATCAATTCCTTTTGCCCCGTCAAGCGCAATCTCCCCCAGTGTCCGTCCTCTGTTTGCCACGCCAAAGTTGCATACCACTTTTTTGGCATCTTCCACAGTAAACATTCCGGAAGCCGATGCATCAGGAGTCGGTTGTACCGTTCGCTTCTCTTCCTGCTGTGCCTTTCTCGCGTTTTCCGGTAACTGTACGGGTGTACCACTTTCTGGTTTAATGTTGCGGGAAGGTGGCGGAGCCTGTGTCTTTGCTGCCTCCTCTTTCTTATCTTCATAATTCGCGCCATCCCCTTCCTGCTCATCATAGTTTTCCTGCTGCATATCCGGGTCATCACCGCCCTGGTCAATCGTAAACTTATTGAAGAAATAATATTTCAAAGCATAAGTAAAAGCGCTTCCTTTTGCTTTATCCGGCATTTCATTGGTTCCGATCGCATGAATTTTAATTTCCTTAAAATCCTGTGAATCCTCCACATTGGTCCAGAGTAACTTTAAATCCGCCTCATACAGCCAGTAATTCACACCTGAAATATAGCGGACAAAAACCTGGTTACCATTTTCGTCAGTATTGGTAGCCGTTTCATCCACAATATCAAAATTGACCCCAAACTCGTTCATAGCCGGAGTCAAAAATCGGTAGATATCGTCTATTTTGAGAAAGTCATAGTCAACATTCTCATTGTACCTGCGCTTTACTAATGCCGGAATCGCCTTGCGTATTTCCACAAACTTCTCTTGTAATGTCATGTGTTTCCTCCTCAATTTTTTCTCATGACGCTGTCAATAAATCAAAACTGAACTGACCGTCTGCCTCCTCCAGAAAAGCCTCTCGAATTTCTGCCGCATCGACCGAAGGCTTACTGACCACTGCCTCGATAACAACTTCACTCACAGTTTCCGCAACTGCTCCATTAGCGGATATCTCCTCAGTCCTGGTCTTTTCACAAAATCTCCAGGAATTCAGGAAGTACATAGGCGTATAATAGACCTCATTATCTGGATGAAATCCGGGCTTCGACAATGAATCTCCAATAATGATGCACGCGGAACAGCCTAACAGAGTTAATTGGATATAGCACATTTTGGCTGCTGTTGCATCAATATCCTGTGCTACAAACAACACTTTTTCATGATAATTCACACCATGAGCCCTGGCAGAATTGGCAAATGCGATTAGCAAAGCTCCTGCACCGCAAGCCGGATCACTCACTGATATAAACCCTTTTTTCTCCACTTCCGCTTTAAGATCTCCACCGTTTTGAACCTCTGCCATAAACTCACAGATATGATATGGTGTAAAGAACTGTCCCTTCTGATGTTGGTTCAGGTTTAATGCCGTATAAAGATTTCCCAGAAAGTCTTGCTTGGGATTCTCTTCAAACGCCATGGTTACCACACTTAAAAGCTGGGGGAATATTTCCTGTTCTTCTTTTTCATAAGAACGTATAATGGAGAGATAGCAATCTTCTCTTTCCGTTCTTTCAGGCGTTGGCATCACATTTGCAAAGGCAATTGCGGCCATGGTCAGAAAATCATTCCACACCTCCCAGTTAGAGCGTCTACCGCCTAAACGGTTAAACAAGGTAATAAACTCTTTATCCCACTGTTTTTTCATGCCGGCTTTTCTTCTTTCTTAATATAAAAAATGTTGGAAACGTTTGTCTTTGCATATTCCTGATAAACGTCAGGATATGTAAGTTTTAACTTCTCCAACTCTGCTTTGTTAATTGCTGTTGTCACTCTTTTTGTATAACCGACACGGTAAATAATATTGCCGGTATTCAACTCCCCTCCTTCAGCCTGACCAAGCGCTTTCTGCACCGGTATATAGATTTCCTTAATCTGCTCCTTTACTTTCCTTGCCTGACTCTCTAACTCAGCCCTTTTCGCGTCAAGCTGCACATATTTTTTCATCACATCTTCCAGTTCCCCAGGCAATACAATCGTTTTGCCAGGTTCAATCTTCCGGTATTTTTTGATTGCTTCCAATACCAAATCCGGCTCTTCGTAAAACTCCGGTTCATGGTCCGCCTGTACATTATTTACCCAGAAATCCCGTTCCAGCTCAATCATTTCCTCTTCCAATTCCAAATCCCTGGTTAAGGTTCTGATAAAAAATGTATTTTCCGAATTTCCATAGAGGCATAGGAATATTACTCCCGCCACATTGGTGACACTCATATAATGCATTCCCTGCAGCATATAATGATAGGGGATAGAATCATTGGCCCACTCTTCTTTATTGAAGCTGAAACTTGTTTTGCACTCTAGCACCCATATTTCTCCATCTTTCTCCACGAAAAAGTCAATGTCTCCGATCATAAACGGATAAAGTGGGTGACGAAACATCTTTCTTACCGCATATGGTTTCAACCCGGTTTTCTTCATAAATATCTGGACCACCAATTCTTCCAGACGATGTCCGATTTCCAGACTGACCCAGTTACGCTCTTCCTCCACAACCGGCTGATGTCCCATCTTCTCATGATAGAGTTCATTGGCTGTTTTCCACGGCGATACACGGTAAATACAGGCTACGTCACTGCCTCCAATCCCGCTCCTACGATGTTCCTGCCACTCCTCTTCTGTGATTTTTGTGATGTCATCTACAAAAACCTCTGGTTCATAGTTCAAATTCAGCAAGTATTTCCACCTCCTCACAGAATCCTATTTTAAATCTCCGGGAATATCGTATTCACTCCACCGCAATGTCAGACATCTGGAGATAGCCTCTTCCAAAACTGCCAAAGCCTTTCCCTGAACGCCATTAACCTCTGATATAAAAATACTGTTGCAGATCGCACAGTACACGTCATATCCGCTGCAAGCACCGCCCATATAAGCAGCGTTAAACTGTTCTACAGTTTCAGCAATCAGCTTTTTTCCAATATTCACCCGCTTCATCAGCCCGGTAATCACATTGGCCGGATGGTTCAAATAAATATGGAACAACCGTTCAAGGCCGGAAAGAGCCTCCTCGTATCTGGCAAATGCCATAGACATATTGGCGTCAAACTTTGCCATGGACGCTTTTTTTTCATGAGCCAGCTTTAATGCCTTTCCAAGCACCAGTGGCCGCTTCTCTTCACCAATCAGCAGAGAATAATAGATATTAGCACCGCTGGCACCAACATCAGACGAAGAAACCCTGACTGCAGCTGATAACTGGCCATTCAAATCCTCCCGGTAATTCCTCAACGCACTCCGGTAAGCAGAGACCAGCTCCTCATCTTCAATTTCCCAGGTAGCTGTTGCCATCGTGTGATCATAATATCCGCCTTTAAACTTTGCTTCATCATATTTCCCGTTGATATAAGAAGAAGCTGTACCAAAAATTTCGGTCATCGGCAGTATACAGTAATCACTCTCATCACCGCCGTGAACCGCCCGAACCTTTCCTTCCTGAATCCGGATTAGAGCATCTCCCCTGGTCACCTTCAGGCAGTCATTTAAAATCCTGGCAAGCTTCGGTTTTTCTAAATCAGACAGTGCGTTTCCGTTGACCCTAGCCCTACTTTTTAACGTAGACAGGCTGGATTTCCCCAGCGGATAGACAGACCTCCCCATCTTCAGTAAAAGCCCCGTGTTCTGGCAGGTATCCTTAATAATTTCCGTTTCCTTCAGTTCCTCCGTAATCTGCTGGCACAAAGCTTCATTTTCCTCTGCCGGCAGTACCCGGATTGAATTGCTGGGCCTGACATCCCATCCAGCCCGTTCCTCCAGTTCCTCCAGGAAGCCATGCAGCTGGTCCTCCTTTGTGAAATTAATTGAAAAATCGTCCTGATAATTCATTCCTTCTCCTTTCTAGCTGGCTTCTTCCAGCAGCACTGCGGCTGTGATATGACCGTCTTCAATGATCCATTCCAGACCGTATCCAGCTAACTCAACCAGTTCGTCAATACTTAATAAATCTGCATTGTTTCATAAAACCTGTGTACCAACCATTTCTTTCTCTCCTTTCGTTCTTCTTAAAGCACAAAAAAAGACCCAAAAAGATGATCTTCTCGTCTTTTTGGGTCTTTCTAAACGAACCATTCCTGGTCCGGCTTTAGCAACAGGCAACTGCCTCAATCATAAAACTCCCGGTTTTTACCGGAACAAAACTTTGATATGTTTTGGGAACATATAAAATCACTATCAACTATACATTATCACAATATATAGTGTATGTCAAACAGTTCATTCATAAATATAGTACCTCTTTCAATACCCCATATCATGACCTATTACAGCAAATTCAAAATTACTTAATAACAAGTGACAGCGACATTCAAAAAAGGTATAATTATATTAACATATTACGGAAAAATGGAGGTAAAGGGGATGTTATTTTTTCAGATTGATAGTATTGACCGACCAATATTCAACGAATTTTTTACCAAATTTCCGAACGATTATCTGGAAACAGAAGATGATGGAATATTTGGTATGGAAGACCTTTTACAAATAACGCTTACGTTATCAGCAGCATCTTTGCCCTATGTATTATAAATACTATATGAATTAACAAAAAAATATGGAACTACCTCTTTCAAATATAAAGGGCTTCAAATTGATAATATAACAGAAAAGAACGCTAAAGAGATTATATACAAACTATTGGAAATGGAGGAAAACAATACAGAAAAAGAAAGTGATAGAGATGACCAAAACACAACAGAGCCTGATTGCAGATAGAAACATTTTTAATAATGAATTGATGATTCCAGCAGACGATCTGTATATTTTACATAATGATTTTTTTTTCATGCTTTCAAACTGGCATTAATGCTGTATTAAAACCAGAAATACTCCTATGTTAATTTACATATGCTAAAGATGCAGTAGAAGATTATGACACAGAAATTTTAAAGTTTAAAGATGAATACGATGAAAAAATATTGCATCTCGTTTTGGCTGTTCTTGATAAATCTCAACTGGAAGCTATCCATTTAAAAGATTTGCATCCAATATCAATTTTTGACAAGAGCTGGAATATATACAAGGAATTGATTAATAGTATTTTGCATTATGATTAACTTCCAGAAGTATCGAAAAGACTGTATTAAAATCTAATCCCATTCAAAAAGCGGCTGAACATACAGAAATATCACCTGTCTGACTCGTTCAGCCGCCTTTTTAACATTTGTCTTCTATTATTTCCACTGCTCCCAGAAAATTGCCTGTATCCAAAAATGCCCCAAACTCCCGAGAGCCAAGCATAGGTGTACTGCGGAAATAGAACTGATACCGCTTCCCTGTCTCCACATGCTGGTTTTTATCAAGCATCAGCACCTCCGTTGTTCCGTTATCCAATAACAACGTAACCCGGTAAAACCGCCCTGCCTTAAATCTGCTTTGAATGTGGAAAACTGTTCCCTCTACCACATAATATCCCCTTCTCACAATGATTCTGAGAGTTCCATACAGTTTGTACAGCATAGCCAGGGACAGACACATGGACAGGATAAAAAAATCTCCAGCCTGGTACCGGATACCGGAATAAGATCCAATTAGAAAAATAATGAGCGCCAGTCCGGACATCCCCCGAACCTTATTCCTCAGAACCCCCGGCGAGCCGCTCCATTCCTGTACCCACTTTGCAAAGTTCTCCTCAAATTTTCTCCTCAATCCCTTCATAAGCACACAGCTTCTCTCACCCCATTTTCCTGGATTCCCTGGATAATCAGCCGTTTTTTCTTGTAGAGCTGCACAACCGACAGAAGGAAATCTAGCTTAATGGTTTCTTTCAATTCCTGATATTCCGGAAGCAGGCGGAATGTCCACTTTGCATTTTCCTCCAGAACCTGGTATAGATCCTCTAGTTGTAATGACAGATTGCCGGACTGCTCCAGCTTTCCCAACAAAAGCCGTTCGTTTTCGTTCATAAAGATTCCGCTAAAAGCCCCCCGCACAGAAAATCCATGGGACAGCCCCATACAAAGGGCACGGAAGCGGAGCGATATAGTCAGGCGATTTGGAGTGACAAAAACCTTTAACAGTAAATCTACCACAGCTGCTTCCACACTTTCCCCTTCCCCGCATACCAGGAGCCCCCTCCGCAGCAGGCGGCTGACACAGTATTGTATTTCACTGCTTTTTACCGTTTTCTCCAGTTCTTCATCTTCCCCGCGCCTTCCAATCTGTCCCATTAAACTTAACACATGGTTCTCCAGGTTCCCTCTCTCTACAAAATCCCAAAGAAGGGCCGACCAAACGTATACTTCCATGTTCACCAGGTAATATTCTTCTCCTGCCGCTTCCACCATAAACCGGCCCTTTTTATCCGTCGTTTTCTTTCCAACCGCACTGAAAATCAGCATTTTGCTCCTCCTACTGTTTAATTGTAAATAAAAGTGGTACTATCAGGGGTACAAAGTAAAGCAGCACAAACAGAAGCGGGTACGGAATCGGTTGAATCCTTCTCCACTTTTTATGCTCTGATATTTTCAAAGGAATTGCACCCAGACTCTGTGAAATTTCTTCCCTGAATTTAAGAAATAAAGACCAGAATTCCTCACCTGTATACCCAAAGGATTCCACCCGGATAATCCGGTAAGCGGTTCCATCTGCCTGAATTTGACTGTTTTTATGATCTTCCTTTAATATTGCATAAAACCGCGGACGGCCGTTCCTGCTTTCCGCCGCAATTCCTTCCACTTCATCTAACCATATGGTCGCCCTCTCATATTCCTGCGCCCTCATTGGCTGGCAGATATCAAGCCTGCCCTCCTTCAATTCCAGAAAGCAGCCTGCCATATCCATGACGTATTGATCTACTTTCCTGTAACAAAGAAACAGAACCACAACTCCAGAAACAGATAAGGCCGCATAATAAACCATCAGCCAGTTTCGATAACCTGCCGCAATCAGGATAATGAATCCTGCCCCCAATGCGGCAAATATGACAGAAAACCGGCGGTACAGATCACGCCGGTCCATCCTTTTATACATCTCCTCTTGCTTTGCTTCCAATCTCACCCAGTCGTCTCCTCTCAGTTTTCCCTATGCCGCTCTTTTACTGCAGCCATTCCAGAATTTCTCACACTCCGCTATGGTCTGTTCACAATAATAGTCTGAAAAATACCCGATATGCGCCTCCTCCGGCTCAATCCCCAACTGAAAAGCCAGCCAGCGGTAGGCCTGGCTTCTCGTCATCAGGCGGTTTTTCCATAACCGGTCAAATGCCCTGTGAGCCTGAATCCGTTTGTTCCTTAAGTTTCCGTCAGCCAGTATCCCTTTGGGATTGCTGCTGCCTTCATGGACACCCACATAGGCATCACAACCAGCCGGATAATTACTGCAGACATACAGCCTGCTCCCAGGTACAAGGGTGCGACTGCCATATACATACTCCGCAGGCCGAAGCACGGCACGCCGGCCACAATACGGACAGATTATGTCCGACTGCCGCTTTTTGCTTCTCCTGTTTATTTTATTACACATCAACTTCATTTCCAGACTCCTTTCCTTAGATCATGGTTATGAAATAAGTGTAATAAAACATCCCCTGCCAGGTGAACCGTATTTCTAACTTATTTTTGACTTTTTCGCTTGTTTTCCTTTCCGTCTTCTCTTTACCTGATAAATGCCGCCTGCGCCCGCTGAGGCGGCAAGTAAGCTTCCCGCCCCGATAACAGCTATTGGCACTTTGGGCTTCTTCTGCGGCGTGTAGACGGCAGTTGCCTTCACCTGATACTCGACTTCCTGTTTCTGCAAAAAATCTTTTGTCAGGTATTCCGCCTCATACCAAAAGCCGTCCTCCTCCTCAAACATCACATTGCCGCGGTAGACAGCGCTGCAGTCAGCAATCATTTTCCGTCCTGTAATCAGGGCGTCCCGGCAGGTGATTCCTTCCGGATCCTGATAAGCGCTCCCGGCCCACTCCATCTGCTGTATTTCATAGCTCTTTTTATCAAGCCCTATAAGCTGCAGCAGTTCTTCTTCATATCCGGCAAGCTCCGGTGTCTCATCATTGTGGGGGATGATCACATCCTCCAAATGATACCCCGGCGTCCCATACTCATGGAACACGGCATGGAACTCAAACCCGTCCTCCCATCTTCGATCAGAAAATGTATACTCGGAAAGAGAGACACTTCGCTCTATCTGCTGCCCGGTTCTCTCGTCCGTCACCGTGATGGATACTTTTTCCGGTATCGTATCCGCAGCCTCCACAGCTTCGTAAAGTACGGTATCCTCTGCCAGTTCTTCATGAGCCGATATTACGGTCTTCTCTTTCGTATACCCCTGCAGCTCATAGATACAGCCATCTCGCACAATCTCCTGCGCCGGTATCAGTTTTTCATCTGTATCTTCCAAGAAAGCGTCACTGTATACAGTAATACGTTCCTTACCAGAAGGTTTCGCCGGGCGCTGCCCAAGAATCTCATGCCGCACTTCCTCCAAGCGGTAAGAAACTCCATCAACTACGATATCCGGAGCAAAATTATCCCGCTTTTCCTCCTTGTCGGTTGTAACATACTGTTCCTCCCGGTAAATATCCTCCGCTGCATAAGCCTCCCTGCTGGTTCCTGCCAGAAAAAGCACAACCATCAGAACCATACAGCCCTGCTTCATCAGACGGCGTTTCTTAAATGCCAGGGCAAGCACAGTGACCGCAAGGAAGAACAGGACCATCTCTGCTCCATGATGAGATCCTTCTTCCCCATAACCGGTTTTAGGTAAGTCCTCCAGTCCTTTCAACACAACTTCCCCCTTTCCTCCCAGCTTTGACTGATATTCTGCCGTTATGGTTCCATAATGCCTGCTGTTCTTTAACACACAATCTCCAATCACACTTCCGTCCTCAAATACCTGGAAAGTAAATACCGTTGGATTATGCTCGTAGGTTTCTGGCGGAGTAATCTCCCGGTACTGGTATATTCCCGGTTCTACTGGAACAAAGGAAAGTTTCCCTTCACTGTCCGTTGTCCCTTCCAATATCACATTCCCTGCATGGTCAAGAATCTGGATAACAGCCCCCGCAAGCCCGGCACCTGTTTCCATATCCACCTTCTGGATCACAACTGGATTCTTCTTATAATCTTTCACCGTGTTATCCCCTGTAATCCTGCCGTCCTCTTCTACCGTGAACTGAAAGACAGCCGTATTCACATAATAATTTTCCGGCCCGACAGTCTCTTTGAAGGTGTAAACTCCCGGCTTTGGCTTCTTAAACCGCACATTGCCGTTCCGATCGGATACGCCGGTAAAATAAACGCTGCCGTCCGGATTGTAGATGGTAATGGTAGCTCCGGCAATCTTATCTCCGGTGGTTGCATCTACTTTGGAGATGTTACCGTACTCGTCATGAAGATTTTCATCGTCCGGGGTATCCGGTGTATGCCTAATCTTATAGTTGTAAACCGTAAACTCCTGCTTGTCTGCCCGGTCCTTAATCACAATCGTAACCGGCTCCATCTTCTTAAACCCTGCCGGGGCTTCCACCTCCCGGATTACATAACGGCCCGCTGCCAGCCCTTTAAAAGTTTCCGGACTATTGCCTGAAACCCACTCGCGTACAGTCTGGCCGTCAGCCTCCCGCACCATCTGCAATTTTGCACCAGGTACAGGCTTATGATCTTTTCCATTCTGTTTGCTGATTCCCACCTGGATTTTCTGGTTCACAGCGGTAACTTCTTTGATACCAGGCTCATCAGTCACCCGGAACTTTACCGGCTCCATCGTAGCATATCCATCGGGGCTGCTCTTTTCACGGATTTCATAATCACCGACAAATAGCCCTGCAAATCTCTTCATCGTTCCATCAGTCACCCACTCCTCAACCAGTTTCTCAGACATGGTCCCCGGGTGGGAATATAGCTGAAGCATGGCTCCCGCCACAGGTTCTTTCGTTTCTGAATCCACTTTCTCCACATGTACTTCAATCTGTCTGTTCTCCATCTCAAAATACTGTTTCCCCAGCTCTTCCTTCACCTCAATCGTAATCGGTGAAGCCATCTGATATCCTGGAAGCGGCTCCAATTCATGGATTTCATATAATCCGGGAGCCAATCCCTTAAAGACCTCCGGCAGTTCCCCGGATATCCAGTCCCGTATGATTTCCTGATTGTCCATGCGGACCAGACGCAGCTTCGTGCCCGGAAGCGGTTTTTCCCCGTCGGTCTTCTGAATATCTACCTCCAGCTTCTGGTTTAGCACTTCAAAGTTCTGTACCCCGGCCTCATTTCTCACTTCAATGATAACCGGCTCCGGCAAAAGCATATATCCCTCTGCAGCCTGTACTTCCTTTATGGTGTAAAATCCCTTTTCCAGACCGGTAAAATGCTCTGATTCCGCTCCTGAAACCCATTCCTTCACCAGCGCGCTGTCACGGTTCCTGATTAACTGAAGTACCGCTCCGACAACCGGCTCTTTCGTTTCTTTATCCAGTTTCTCAATGTTCACCTCAATCTTATGGTTCTCAATGGTAAATACCTGGATTTTGTAATCCTTTGTTACCGTAATCTTTACCGGCTCTTTGAGTTTTTGGTAGCCATCTGCTTCGCTGGTCTCATAAATCAGATAATCACCAGCTTCCAGCTTCGAGAAGCGTTCCGGAGTCCCATCCGTCATCCATTCACGGACTACGGTACCGTCCTCTCTCACAAGCTTTAACATGACTCCGGCTACCGGCTCATGGCTTTCTCCATCCACTTTCTCAATCTCTGCCCGAATCGGGAAATTTTGGATCGTGAATTTTTGTACGCCTTCCTGATTCGTGACCGTTATTTCCATCGGCGGCATGTTTAAATAGGCGTCCGGTGATTCCACTTCACGAATCAGATAGCGCCCAGCGGAGATTCCTTTAAATACCTCCGGCTTGCTGGCAGATACCCACTGTCTGATTGCTTCCTCCTCCGGCAGCCGCACAAGTTCCAGCTTAGCTCCAGAGAGGATCTGTCCGTTTTCACCGTCTACTTTCTCAATCTCCACTTCTATCTTCTGGTTCTCAATCTGGAATGTCTGCGCCCCGGCGGTATCCGTAACTATAATCTTTATTGGTTCCTGTAAAAGCTGGTATCCGTCTGCAGCCTCCGTCTCTCTTATGTAATAGACACCCGCACGCAGACCGGTAAATACCATTGGCTCACTTCCTGTTACCCACTTACTCACTACCTTTTTTTCCTCATCAAGCAGTTCCAGCCTTGCCCCGCTTACAGGCTCCCCAGTCTCCTTGTCCACCTTTTCAATCACTACCCGAATTGGATAATTCCGGACAGTATAGGTCTGCACCTCTGCGGTGGGTAAAACTGTAATTTCCACCGGCTCCATCACCTGGTAACCTTCCGGGCTTTCCAATTCCCGGATTTCATACACACCGACAGGCAGGGCGATAAACCGTTCTGGCTTTTCACCGGATGTCCATTCCCTCACCACCTGGCCAGTCTTCTTTTCAATCATCTGCAGTCTGGCTCCAGGAAGGAAGTCCTCCGTATCCTGATCCAGCTTCTCAATCTCCACCGTGATATGCTCATCAAACATCTCCACATGTTCCGGCGCCGTCATATTTTCTCTGATTTCAAAATAGACCTTCTCGGCCTGCAGATATCCGTTCGGCACTTCCTTTTCAATCAGCACATAATGTCCTGCCGGTATGTTCTTTATTACATGCGGAACCGTGGATGACCTCCAGCTTTCAAATACCTCGCTTTCCTCTTTTATCTCATTCCCTGATTCGTCCGTTTTGATACGGACCGGACGGATTTCAAGCAGCGCACCCGGAACCTCTTCCTTTGAGGTTAAATCCTTTTTGGATATCTCAACAGAGTTCGCCTGGTCCGTCACTTCATACTGGTACGTGATAACCTCTATCCGGTCTGTCTTAACATTAAACTGGAATGTATGAATGGCCGGATCGATCAAATATCCGTCCGGAGCGCTTACTTCCTGCACCTTAAAAGTATATAAGCTCACAGAGCCGTCTGCACTCATCTCACCGATTGGCATGTCACTGCTTTCTACATACCCGTTCTTATCTGTAATCAGGATAGTGGCTGTATTTTTATCCACGTTCGTAAGTTTGAATGCTGCGCCGGCCAGCGGTTTGTCCGGATTTTCCGCATCGGCCTTTGTAATTACCAGCCGCCCTTTGATTCTCTTGTCAACCATTTCAATCTCAATGACCTGGCTGCTCTCCACGGATTCAAACCTTATCTCCTCCGCCCTGACATAACCGAATGGGGTCTGTTTTTCTACCAGGTAATAAATCCCCCGGGGCAGCCCTTCTATTTTGTAAGGCTTCAAATCGCCCGCTCCAAATCCGTCTGGTATCCGTCCCTCCTTTTGATCCTGTTCAGTATAGATTCCATCGGAACCGGATATCCAGGTTTCCACAAGGTCGCTTTCCTCGTAATCCACGGAAGGAATTAAGTTTCCATTCTGATCATAGATGAAGTTCCCATCCGTATCCGTAATGAAAAGCTGATTTCCCGCTTCATCGTAACGGTTATGCTTTGTCAGGTTCCCGTCCTCACCCGCCCTGTAGACAGCCAGCTCTGCCCCTGCAATAACTTTTCCGCCCGGCGCTCCGGTCTTTAAAAAGAGAACGGTAATCGGTTCATTCACCATGGTAAAGCTCTGGGTTCTGGTTTTTGACCCAACATCTAAAACAGGAATATAAATGGGGACGGCTTTCTTCATGCCGGACGGGACGTCTTCCTCTACCAGCACATATTTGCCCACTGGCATATAGTCAAAATGCATGGCTCCTGTTTCTGTCACATAGCATACAGTCTGGACACTGCCGGGAACCGGCTTTATGTCATAATCGTAAGCAATATAACTATGACCGCCCTCTGTAATGACCGGATGCGCTGTTTTTCGGACCTCCCTTCCATCGTCGGTGGTCCACTTATAAAACGGCGTCTCCGGGTTATAGCGGATTTGCCCATTCTCATCATATTCCGGCTCCCCCTGTTCATTAAGCACCGCTGGATAAAGTGCAAGTACCGCTGGGTTCTCATTGGCAAGCGCTTTCCCGGTTCTGGAATCTGTTTTAAGGATTTCAACGGCGGTATGGTCGTCTTCCATGACAGCCCCCTGTATCTCCCCAGTCTCCAGAACAATGACCTCCACCTCACCGGAAGTCACATATCCGGCCTCCGTAGGCGTCCTCGTTTCCCTCAAGATATAATCGCCGGGCGCAATATGGTCAATCCAGTGCGGCTTCGTAGTCCTGATGGGGTTATGATTCCCGTCCAGTTTCAGATTTCCACGGTCATCGTATTCATACCCGGATATCCACTGCTCCTGGACTCTGGGGTTCTCCTCTTGATCTCTGGTAATTTCCAAATGCCAGCCCTTTTCCGAGTCATCATAAACCTTGTGGGCCGCATAGAGTGTCAGTTCTGCCCCTTCTACCTCTTTTCTCGATGTCATGTCAAGTTTAGATATCTCGATTTTCGTAAAGTCGTTTTCCAGATAGAAAGACTGCGTCTCCGTGATTTCATTTACAAGCATACCGATTGGCATGGTCTGGACATAACCTTTCGATGACGGCACCACGGTCTCCTCCAGTATGTACGCTCCCGCCGGTACCCTGGTAATCTCATGGGCCTTCTTCTCTGTTGTTGTCACCCATTCATTGTCCGTCATGGTCACCCCGCCATTTTTATAATAGATGGGCAAACCATTCTCATCAACAACCGGCTCCAAATTTGAGTTAATCGTCTCCCTTCCCTCTTCGTCCCTGTGAATCTCTACAGACTGGGAAATGATTTTATTGCCGTTTTTATCCAGAGGCCACACGATGATATTTCCCTTTTCATCTGTTACATAAGCCATACCAGTCTCGGAATCCAGCATACAGATGCGATTCTCCCAGTCGTCAAGGCCATACAGGATACCGCTTTCCTCATCGTACTCCGTCGGATCATACTCCAGATCAAAATACCAGAGCGGTACAACCGGGTTCTTTTCCTCTGTAATATCCCAGATATCGTTTTTCTGCGCGTCCTGTTCTGTAATCCTGATATCGATATCAGCTCCGGTTTCACTTGCCGTTATGCCGAGGACGGAATCAAACATATTGCGTTTTACCGTGACCCCTTTGTACTCATGTTCTCCGGTCTTCTCTACCCGAAGTCCCTGATACATGGTAAGTGTTGCATTTCCAACGTAAGTGTTGTATCGGATTCCCTTCCCTGTAAACGTGCCGTCCTCCTCATAAAGAAGCCGCACATTGCCCATCTGCTTCAACTCTTCCTCCGTTCCGGATACCGTGATGGCTGACCACTCATCATAGGTCTTTGTGGCATAGCCATACCCGGCATACTCGCCGTTTGACCAGTAATAGAGGATTACATCGCCTCTCTCTTTTAACTGTTCTTCATCTCCCTGAACCCGATAGGTAATAGTATCAGTTCCCTGCTCTACCTTATGGATCCCCACACGGATTGGCCGGTCTTTTACCACCATCTGGTGCATATCCTCCATTATCGGTTTCCCGTCTTTTCCAATGGCTTTCACATACTGGTACTTAACCGCCGGCACTTTCTTCCCTGCGTCTCCGTCCTCATAATACTCCACCAGATCAGAGTAAAGCTCGATGGCAACGGGTTTGGAGCGCACATAACCCTCCGGCGGATTTTGTTCCACCAGGACATAGCAGCCAGCTCCAAGCATCTGTGGCAGCTCGATATAACCGACGTACTGTTTCTCATTGCTCAGGCTCCCGTCTTCCTGCTCTACTTCACCGTCCCGGACCGTGCTGTATGCCTTAAAAATTCCGACCTCTGCCCCGGTTTCATCACGCATGATAATCTGTTCGGTCTCATCATAGAGCGGTACCCCATGTTCATCAAACAGGACGTCTCCAGTTCCTTCCACTCCAGTCGTACCGCTTCCTTCCACATCCCGCCTGGCCGCATAGATTTTAAATAAGGCTCCATCATGCAGGATATTCTCACCAGTTTCACTGTCCAGCTTTTCAATGCGGATTCGGGAGCCGTAAAACTCATTTTCAAAATCCATGTTGGCAAAGCTGATAAAATTAAAGGAGCCGTCTTTTTCCAGACCAGGCTCCCGGTTTCCGATATCTCCATTATCATTGATAACTTCCCCATATCTGGGGTCTAACACACTCCATGGAACCAGTGCTTTTGCATACTTACGGTCTATGGCAGTGGAGATTCCGGTCATGGTATCCACGCCGTCAAGCGTCACCCCGTAATCTGTTACATTTCCGTCCCGGTCCAGATAGACATCATAATATACACCGTCCTGCTGCCCGTGATCTTCACTGATACTTTTGTAGCGGTAATACCCGGCCACCGCCTCATTCCCACAGTCCCTTGCGCTGTCCGGTTCCAGACCGTATTTAAACACCAGGAAATCCCCGTCATGATTATGCGCCTTGATGGTGTGTATCTCCTCATTAAATCGTATGAAGTATCGTTCCATCAGTTCTTCCGGCGTCAGTTCTACATCATAAAAATACTCAGGGGACGGTGTTTTGTCGTGGATTGTCCCATCCTCCTCTATTTGAGGGACAAACGGTATCTCCACTTCCTTTGGCTTGTCAATCTCGTAGTGCTTGCCGGGAATCTCCGTTGGCTGCTGTTCCACCAGGACATACACGCCATACGGCAGCATAATACTCTGGCCCCAGTAATCGTCCTTCCCGCCGCCGCGGCTGGCATGTAGTGTTTTAAGGTCAAAATCCACATCATACCGGGGATCGTCCCACTCCACGGCAAGCAGTTCCCCCAACTCAGGATATTCTTTAAAAAAGGTTTCGTAATCATAAATTCCATTTTCTGTCTCTTTTAAAAGTCCCGTTTCCAGCAAATCGCTCCGAAGATACAGCTTAAACAAAAAGCCTGGTATGGTTTTTGCCTCCGGTCGGTTATTAAATCCGCCAAAAAGCACTGTGAAGGGGTCTCTGTGGATTTTATAGGTATTGGTATCCTTATAAGAATCCTCTGCGATATCCTTTGTCACTTTGATTGCCTGCTTTATCACCCGCTGAGTGACAATGATTGGATTGTCCCTGGTGCCGGCGTCCTGATCTACCCGATATTGGCCAGGATACAAAAGTACAGCTTCCTTGATATAGGAGCCTTCTGCAATCGCCTCCTTCTCTGTAAAGACACTGACAGCGGCATTCTCATACTGCCTCACATAATCGCCGTAGTCCATCTGGATGCCATCTATCACGATAGTCTGTTCCGGCGCCTGCGCCCGGTATGTAACGGTAAGCGAACCTCCCTGGGTCTCCCAGTTCACATCTGAAGTGTCGATATCTATCGTATAAAGCCCGCTGTACTGGTCAAACTCTGCCTTGATTTCTTCCAGCTTCTCTTCATACTGGAATACCGGTACCGTTTCGTACACCGGGATAGTCTCCATCTCCGGTATTGGATTTCCTTCCTGATCCAGAATGATTTCCCCTGGCTCATAGGTATCAGCTGCCTGCGGATATATGTATTCCACCACCAATGGTTTGCCCTGCTTAACCGGCTCTCTTACTGCCTTTTTTCCCACAGTGAACCGATACCCATTCCGGACAAATTCGTCCTCTTCATAAATGGCATAAAAAAAGCCTGTGTCACAGGTGCTTTTTACAACCAGGCGGTCTGATGCCCTGTCATAAATTGCCGTATCACTCAGCGCCTTATATCCATAGCGTATAATTGCTTTCCAGACACCGTCTTCCTCATAAACCCGGTCCACACGGTAGGCATCCCAGAACGAATCAGAAGCACAGTATTCCAGAATTTCCCCAATAAACTGCTCATTGGTCTCCCCGCCAAGCTCTAGAATTGCCCAGGGATATCCGTCCAGACTGTCTTTATACCCCGAATAGAGGAGTGCTTCATTCGCCTGCTTTTTTACATACGCTTTATCAATCTCCTCCGCTGCCTCAATATCCGGATCGCTCTCGTCCTCCCGTTCAATTGCCGCAACACCGATATTCAGGCGGTTGACGGCATCGTAGGTAAATTCCATCGGTTCCGTTTCATAGACTGGCTCTCCCTCCTCATCAAACTTTAATTTCACGGTTCCGTCAGGATTGTATTTATATTCCCCTCCTTCTGCCATTTTGTAAATGATATTTCCATTGGAATCCCGCTTCTCAATCCGCTGCGTTCCGGTAATCACCTGTTCTTCTGAGGTCTTCTCCTCTCCCGTTACCCGGTAGAATTTTGAGCCTTCCGGATAACCGGACACCTTAATCTCATAACCAGAAGTGTCAAAATAGGTCACGGTAAAATCATTCCAGCTGCCATCATACTCATTAATCCGGTGGTTTAAATCCGTAGCGCTGACTGAACCTGACTTTGAGATTGGGAAGGTTGTCCCGGTACGGTTAGACTCTGATAGGTGAATCCCCACCCGTGACAGCTCATACCCCTCGCTTCTTGATATCTCTTCTATGTAATAGCTGCCTAAAAGGAGCGGACGGCCAATCCACTGGTTTCCGTTATTTTCAACGTTCTCCTCATAGAGATTGGGCGCCTGTTTGCTGGTATCAGATTCTTCTGTAATTGCAACAAAAGAAGCATTTCCGTTTTCATCAGTTGCAGCCACGGCCACCAGATCGCCGGCTGTAAACACGGTTCCGGTATAACCGTCCGGATGAATGATGTCCTCATAAGCATACAAGCCATAGACGGCCCCCTGCAGTGTTCCATCTCCCTGGGTCTTTCCGTAGCTGCCGCCAGTATCCTTCGGCCTGTTTTCCATCAGTCCTGCACTGTCTTCCGTTTCAATGCTTCGAGGCAGGTCCTCCTGATATAATTCCAGATCCCTTTTATTAATATGAATCTGTCCTTCTGTCCGGTGGTCATATATTTCAAACAGATATCCAGTGTCTGAATGGGAATAATCGCCCTGATTAACAGGCGGCACCTCGCTGTCATACATCACCCCGTCCCAGGTCCAGGATCCGCCTTCTCCTTCTTCTGCATATGCCTCGCCGCGTAATATCTCCAGTTTCATCCGCCTGGCATTGCTTGGAGTAGCCTCCCCGATGTCCTCCTCCAGCTCCTCTTCTAAATCTTTCTCAACCTCAGCTTCCTCCTGCTCTGTTTCTTTGTCAGTTTCCTCTTTTTCAGGCTTCTCAGCCTCAGATGGGGTTGCCACTGCCTGCACCACAGGAATCTCATGTAAGGATATGCTCGGTTCCCCTGACTGATCTGCCGCCTCTGATGGGGTTGCCGTGTCTGCACCCGGGTTCAAATAGAACAGTTCTGTTTCCTCTCCTTTTTTATTTCCCGGATAAGTTCCGATTACAGTCCCTTTCCCGCCTGCCTCAGAGGAAGAAAAGGCTACAATATCAACTGGAATATCATCATTATGAAGGTCATGGAGAATATACCCCAGCCTGGCCTTAATCTCCCTTGCCGTATATACCCTCTCCAAATGAATCCAGGTATCCCATGCCTCGTCCCGATCCTCCTCAAGCGCGTCACGGGCTACCCCCTCATCTAAAGAATGAAAGTCACAGTTCTCCTCACACCAGTCAACGCATTGCTGCCACGCTTCCCAGGCTTCCCGCTCCAGTTCTTCATTCTTCGCGTCAATTTCCTCCTGCTCCTCTTCGTCCGCATCGCCGTCTGCCTCGTAATACTCAATGATGGGGTCAGGATGACCATTACAATACGTCTTGTAATAGTCGTACTTTTTTAAATCGGAATGCTCCAAATGCCCCTGCTGGTCCGTGGTGATACGGTCTGCACATACAGTAAGAGAATCAAATCTTCCTTCTGATAAAGGACTGTCCTCCCAAAACTGATCTACCTCCAGGTTTGTCCCGTCAAGCTGCCCAAAGTCAAACTGCTCTAATATTTCAAAATCTGAATTTTCCAAAGGCTTCCCGGTTTCCGAATCATATTTAATCAGTTCTATTTTATAGTTTCGCTTAAATGTCTCCTCATGCTCGTGCCGCTCATAAGGTATTTCATACCGTCCGCTTGTAATTGTGGTGCCGTCTTTGCCAAACTGAAGCCACACTTCCCAAGGTTCTTCCTCGCCGGCCATGGTAATCATGGCCTGTTTTCCTTCTGTAGCGCTGCCCTCTGTCCAGCCGTCCGGATACCATATTTTAAATGTATTGGGCTTAATCCAATACTGAGCGGCCAGGGAGCCTTCTTTAAAACGCCCTCTTACAAATCCGATATCTGGATTTCCATTGGTACAGGTGAACGTAATCTGATTTCCTGAAATCTTATAGCTCCAGGTCAGAGGCAGCTCATACTCCAGTTCCGTCTGCCGCCAATCGCTGCTGTCTATCTCAAATGAAATACTGTAAGTACCATCATCCTGTTTCTCCATTTTGTGGACAGGCGCATCGGTCTGGTACTTTGAGGTGAAGCTGGGAATAGCCCCCTCTTCTACCGCTCCATTCGTCTGATTAAAAAACTGCGTCAATGCTCCCCTGGTCTGTGCTGCCACCGAAGGATCTTTAATATTGGCAATCAGCACCTCCATCTGATCCTGGAAGTCTTCAAGCCCATTCCAGTTTCCGCTCATGATTGCCCAGGTAGCTGCCTGTCCAAGAATATAATGGCCCTGACTGACCTTTCCTGCCCGCTCCTGATACCCTTCAAAGTTACCGGAAGAGGAAAGCGCATACCACAAAATCTCTGCGGTTTCACGGGTAAGCCCCAAAGGAAGATTATCCCCGTCTTTATCCAGGTCATAGGAATGGAAAGTCCCCTGTGTTCTGGTTCTCATGGATTTATTCGGTTCCAGGCAATAGCCAGGCGCACTGTTTCCCGAATCACTGGCATTTGTGATTCCATACGGCCATAAGCCAACCCGGTTATGGTCTTTGCCGTAGAACGGGAAGCTGGCTCCTTCCTTTAATAGATTCTGAGTTCCATAATAAGTGTATGTCTCCCCTCTTCCCTCTCCATCCGCCCAGGATGTAAAAGCGCCAAACTCCACTGACAGAACCGGCAGCAAGGAAAGCACAACCGCAAGCAGGAATGCTGTTAATTGCCTGCCTCTAGGAAAATATCCTGTTTTCAAACGTATGTCCTCCTTTATTTCCGCATAAAAAAACACATCCGGCAGTTTTCTCTGTCTGGATGTGTTTTTCCATTCATATTATATTGTTTACAGACGCTGAGTTTGAGAATTACGCCTCACTAAAAATTGGGATTATCGTACTCAATGCCACAGACCGGGCAGGTCCATGCCGATTCTCTCGCTCCAAATGTATAACTGGTGCCGCATACCGGACAGGAAAATTGTCTCCGGTCTAAATAGAATGAAGGAGAGGTTCCTATTGCGGAGGCGTCAATTCCTTTCCATTCCCCATCAATCATCACGCTGTTCCATGCATGGGCAGCATTATTACTGATGCCGCACCGCAGCCCAACCGCATTGCTCAGTAGCTTGTACGTCCTGGCAAATCCCACACATTCCGATTTTCCCAGAACCAGCACCCCATATATGGTATCTGAATCCGGCTTAAATTCCCCTGTGTCATAAACAGCCCGCTCCTGGATATATTCATATACACGCTCTGCTTTTTCCCTGTCACTCAGCCCATAGTTAAAGCCAGCCAGGAACTCTGCTGCTTTCTGATAGACGGCCACCTCTTTTTCATTCAGCGCACTCACCGGATAGACGCCCCTGACTGCGGCTAAAATGCGGATATCCGACATCCCCCATCTGCCAAGCTCCTCCGCATAGTCTGTCTCCATATCATAGATCAGCGCAAGGGAGTTTTCGTCCAGAAAATAGCTGTGATCATCATACGGGGTGGTAAATACCCGCTCATCCACAACGGACTCCGGGCCAAGCCATGCTCCGTCACTTCCCACTTTAAACCCGTCAGGCGTGACTGTATCCCTTAACATGGCTCCAGTCACCCCCATGAAATAATCTTTCCCATTGTCCTTTATCCAGCCGAATTTCATATATCCATTGGAGATATAATACCGTTCCCCCTTATCCTCCAGCCATCCGTCTCCCTGGTAACTTCCATCGTCCCGAACATATCTCCAGCCGCCGTCGTCACCTGCCCACTTTCCTGCAAATACGGAAACCGCCATCACACATGATAAAATTAGTGATACTGTGGTAATACGCATTAATTTCTTCACTTTATCCACCCCCAGCTTGATTTTTGAACCGTTTATCCACCTCTCACCATCATCATAGCAAACAGAACTTCCCTGCGTCCACAGCATTAGAAAAAAACAAGACTTTTGCAAGATTTTTATGAACCGCACTCCCTGGCATACAGAATAGTTCTAGCATCCTCAAATTCATGGCTGCAGGTGACAAAGGACCAGAGCCTCGTAACGTCCCCCGTCCATTCTTTCCTGTACTTTCCTCCTTCTAACATAGCTGCAACATAGCTTTGAAACTCCGTCCTATCAGCAAAATCTGTAATTCTCCTTCTACCATCTGCCTCCGTACAGACAACTGCGATTGGTTGCAAGCAAATTTCCTTCTCATGGGTATAAATTATGATTTCCTGATGTTCCCTAAAATAAGACTCCCTCTTAAAATTAATCAGATCATAAAACATGCTCCCATTTTTCATACTATGTCCGTAGATAATATTATGATGCCCGGTAAAATCAGGCTCAC
Organism: [Clostridium] symbiosum ATCC 14940; assembly: GCF_000466485.1. GTDB lineage: Bacteria > Bacillota > Clostridia > Lachnospirales > Lachnospiraceae > Otoolea > Otoolea symbiosa. The sequence goes on from NZ_KE992894.1 coordinate 23,582, forward strand.
ATTCATAATCAAGAAAGAACGCTCCGGCCGGATTGGCTTTCCCAGCATATCCTGCTGTCAAATACTTAGTATTATCTTCCGACTGCAGAATCGGACCGTTTATCCCGGAACTTTCGATAAAAAACCACCCGATAATATCCGTGTTTACTGTCCAGAGCTGGTGAAACGGTAGCGGCGATTGATAGCCTTCCCTCTTTTCCGTTAATCCATCTGTTTCCCACACCACCACTTTGTCAGACATCTCTCTCCTGCTTACTATCACCTTTTTTCCCGATGTTCAGAGAGCATAAGTACAAGAAAAAACAAGATACCCGCTCTCACAAACAGGTATCTTGCATATTCTTTATTCACTTAACGCCTCCAAAAAGGCTTCCGGTGTGACAGGCTGAGGCTCGCTGCCCTCATAATCCTTCACGTTCCTCGTGATGATATATCGGGCATGGTGATGTGACGCGACCTGATGCTGGACACAGTCCTCAAAGTCTTTCCAGCCGCAGTCCAGCGCCGTCCTTATATCGTCCCCGGTTACATCAGCCACATCAATCAGGCTCAATATTGTTTTTATGCCCTCTACTGTTTTGGCCCGGTCTTTTATCTGACGGTTCAAAATATAGTAGATATCCGTTACTGCAGACGCAGATATAAAGCCTCTGATTTTACTTTTCCCTGACATCTGCAGAATCCGTCCGGAAAATTCCATACCAGGCCGCTGCATCAAAACGTCCAAAATTACATTCGTATCAATCAATACCTGCATATTTCTCAAGCCTCTCATTCCGGTAGTCGTCTAAAGACATCCCTTCGTCCCGGATTATCCCCGTAATGCTTTTCAGGGCAGCCTCCACATCGACTTCTTTCCTCGGTTTTCTTTTATCTGCAAGTGGCAACACAATCACCTCCACGTCCATATTCTCCATAGACTTCGGCACTGCAAACAGGGTTTTCAGCCTGTCGCTGTTTATGATTTCTCTTAATACTTCCATGGATTACACCTCCTTTTGCTGTATCACAACCGTTATCTTCTAACTTCATTATAGCCCAAACCGGTTTTCAATACAACAAAAATCACAGATGACTGGAAGTTAAGGCTGCCATACGCCATCTGCTCCCACCGTATATCCGTCCGGAGTGGTGCGGTTTACAAACAGCGCGCCGCAGGTACCGTCTGATATCGGATTAAAGTAGTACCACTTCCCGTCAAGCAGATTCCAGCCTGTGATCATACGGCCCTGGGTCCCGTCACTGACATTATGCAGAAAATACCGTTTTCCATCTATGTCTGTAAACCATCCGGTCTGCATATAACCGGTCCCGTCAAAATGGTACCATTCCAAATTCCCATTGTAGCCAAGCTGCACCCAGATATTCTTCGGATAACTGCCGTCCTTGTACTGGAACCACCAGCCTGTGCCGTCCTGAATCCAGGTTCCCGCAGGCCCTGCCTCCGTGGCTGCCTTTGGTCTGCCAGAACCGGAAGAGCTTCCTCCACCGCCTCCGTCGGAAGAACCGGAACCGGAGCTGGAATAGGTGCGGTCTGTTGTTTTATAATGAAGTAGGACTTTACAGCTTCCCTGAATCCCTCCATCTTCCGCCGTTGCCATAACAACCGCTTCCTTACTTCCCTCTTTCCCGTTTAAATCCTGAATCCATTGGGCTTCCTGGCGGGCTGTAACCAGTCCGTGATCAACACTAACCATATCCTGGTCACTGACGCTCCATGTATAATTCTTATTATGCGCTGCTTCCGGCAGAACGACCGCGCTCAACTGCTGCGGAGGCGTAATCTTCCAGGTCAGTGTCGGACTGTTTCTCCTCCCCTCCTTTATAAGCTCAATCTCAAATACAAGTTCCGCTTTATCAAGCTGTACCTTTTCCGGATGGACAACCGTTAGATCTGTCGTGGTAAATGTAATATCAACTTCACAGGTATCCTTATGCTGTCCGCCCTCCGTTGTCACAGTCACAAAACCCTTTTTGCTGCCGGACGCCGTGGAAAGAGCATAGCGGTCTTCTTTTAATTTAGCAGCGTCCCTGGCTTTCAGTTCCTGTATCCAGGCAGCCTCCTGGTTCACTTCCACACTTCCGCCCTGGTCTGCTGTCAATACGGAGCCATCGTTTGTTTCCCAGAATATCTTTTTATTATCCGCCTGGTCTGGCATCACCACTGCATTCAGTTTTTGGGGCGGCGTTACCTCATACCGGACAGAGGGATTTAAACGATCTCTTTCCATAATTCTTTCTATGGAAAAAGTCAGGTTCTTTTTATCCAGCTGTACTCCTTCCACATGAACAACCGTATGATCTTCGGTAGAAAAATTGATATTCACGGCACAGACCGCCTGTTTCCCGCCATCCACAGTCGTAGCCGTCACATAGGTGGAGCGGCTGCCGCCCGCAATGGACGCCGCATAGGGATTCTGCTTTAAATTCTCGGCATCCATATTTACTAAATCCTCAATCCATCTTGCCTGATTATTGACGCTTACAAGCCCGTCCCGGTCCACGGTCACCATATTTTCATCTCCTGCTTTCCAGCTGACCGCTTTATTGTCCGCATACTCCGGCGTGATAGTCTCATACAGCCTCTGTGATGGCGTTACCCGATAGGCCACCTGCGGTTCCAGACGGTTTCCTTCCAGCACCCGGACAACATCAAAGCTGATTTCCGATTGGTTTAATGTAATATTAGACACCGGTACCGTGGTTTCATCCGTTATCTTAAAATTTACCGTTACCAGACAGCTGGCCCGTTTCTGACCTGCCTCTGTTGTCACCGTGACCGAAGCATAATTTTTCCCTTCCGTCGTAATTGGTTTGGAAGGGTAGAGTTCCTGGTTCGTCACACCGGCTTTTATCAGATCCTGAATCCACTTTGCCTCCTGGTTTACGGTGACTGTCCCCTTATCGTCCACAGAAATCACATCCGTGGAGGAACCATCTGTATCCTTCACATTCCATACTACGTTTTTATTGGCTGCGGAGTCCGGAATAACCGTAGCTGTCAGGTGTTGGGGATCGGTAATCTTCCAAGCAATCTGCGGGTTCCAACGGGAGCCGCTTCTAATCTGTTCCACTTCAAAAGTCAGGTTATCCTGGCTTAAAATAACCCCGTTTGTCATTGCCCGGTATTTGGCCGATACCGTGATATTCTCGTCCGGCATGGTGAAGAAAATATCTGCCGTCTCCGAATTAATGTCCTCATGTTTCCCGCTGTCATCAGACACCCAGGTTAAAGAACCAGGCTCCAGCTCGTAGTACACCGGCGGATCGCTCTCCGTATCATTGGTTGGGCTTGTATAAACCAGCACCTTGGTCCCCGCCGCAATCGCCCCGGGGTTCGCCCAGTTGATTTCTTTCGCATAATTATTCTGGGATTCCATGACGGATAAGGTTCCATAATCTATGGCCGGAACCGAAACAGCATATCCCCTTACCGGGTCCCCGGTCTTACTGGCGGCAAAGTGATGGATATTACTGTCCCCAATTGCCAATACTCCCTCTTCCAGCTCCTCATAGAAAAATCGGCTGGTCTGTTTGACAAAGCTGCCCATCTGGTACAGGGAAAAATCCCTGTTGTTGGAATAATATGCCCCGATATGGTGTTCTAACCGAATTTGTGGCGTCAGCTTGTTCCCAAACGGGTTTAGTGCATACTTGTCCTCTGAATTCGTATAAAGATATTCCAGATGGTCCCCCAGTTCCACATTCCCGCCTTCAATCACTCCGATAAACAGACCTGCTGTTTTTAAAGCCGATGAAGTGGAAGCTCCTATGGTTCCGGCAAACCTTCCATTCTTTACCCTGCCGCTCTGCATACGGCCTATAAGCCCGCCGATATAATCCGCAGATGAACTTCCCACTTTTCCTTCTACATAACAATTATACACCTGGCTGTCATAGATATTTCCACAGATGCCTCCCACGCTGCCTTCCGAATAAAGAGAACTGTAGCTGTCATTTGTATCGTTGACACAATCCCCGATAAAAGTGGAATGTGCGGAACCGCAGATACCGCCTGCATAAGCCTCCAGATTTCCGGAAATATCGGTTCCGCCCAGAATGCTTCCTGTATTTTTACAATCCGAAATCATGCTGTCATATGCCTCTCCGGCGATGCCGCCCAGGACACCGGCTGCCCGCACCTGACCGAGTGTCTTACATTCTGTAATCACGGTATCATTTGCTTCTCCAACTAGCAACGCCGCCTTATCTGCCGCATTTACCTGCCCATCCACGGTCAGGTTCCGGATAACCGCGCCATATGTATATCCGAAAAGCCCCGCATAACTCTGGCTTGTATCACTGATTTTCAGATTATATACCCGGTAGCCATTCCCTTCCACAGTTCCCTTAAACGGATATGGCTCCGAATCAGACAGGCTTCTGTAATAGCCGATTGGCAGCCAGGAAGCACTGTCATTTAAAGAGATATCCTTAGTCAATTCAAAATAACAGCCATCGTAACCGTCAACCTCCTCATTTGCTACCTGATAGGCCAAAAGCTTCAAGTCTTTATCATTTCTCAGATGATAAGGTTCTTCTTCGGTTCCCTCCCCGTCAAAATGATCCGACATCTCAATACCGCCCCATAAATCTCCTGTCATTTTTAAGGCATTGGAAGGCGTCGCTTCCATAAGTTCCCTGCCGGTCTGTACTTCCTCCTCTTTGGGGACTGCTTCGGAAGGGGTTGCCGTTCTTATCTCTTCCTGCAGCTCCTCACCTTCTGCTTCTGGCTCTTTGGCTTTCGGCTCTTCGGTTTCCGGCTCTTCGGTTTCCGGCTCCTCTTCCTTCGTTCCCTCTGTATTGGTCACCTCATTTTTAACCGTCTCCTCTGCTGGCTGCTCTTCTCCCAATTCCCCACCATGGCCTTCCTCCCGGTCAGTATCTATGTTTTCGGGAGTCCTTCGTGACTCTGTACTGCTTGCGGCATGTATCTCCTGGTCAGAACGTTCCATGACCGACGCATAAGATGGGAATGCCGCCCCAGCAGGCGAAACGCCCAGTATGGCAATCAGCGTCCAGGCAGTCAAAACAGCTGACCCCTTCTTTATTCTCTTATCCATGTTTTCCTCCTCAATTTCTTATTCTGATTGATACGCAACAAACGCCGGCCGGAATCCAATACTCTGGTTGCTTACCTCCCCCGCCAAAATACGGCCGTCCCAGGACACCTGATAAGCCCTGTTTCCTCCCGTCACCGGCGTTCTGAGCCAATAACCCATCGTATAGGTTCCGGCATTTACATAATTATCATGGTCGGCCCCATTGAGTTTCCACAAAAAATCCTGATACCGTACCGCCTCCTCCAGAGATAAACAGAACATTTTATCTGTAGAATACCCGGACCGAACCGCTGCCTTTGTAAAACGGTTCAGAGCGGTCTCATAACCGGCCGTTGATCCGGAATAGGAGTAACGCACTGTTGTTACAGTATCCATAAGATTCTCCTCATTCTCCAGATTGTTGTTCAGCCAAAGCCTCAATTCGGAGCCGCCCCAGTTGTTATTCCCTGTATCATAGACAGACTGGTCTCCGCCTATAACCTCATCACACAGAAACAATGCCCCTCGCTTTTTCTCTGCGTCCATATAATCAGGATCAATGCAGCGGAAGGTATAGGTGATTCCGGCAATGTTCCGTTCCTGTACATCTCCGGTATACCAGAGACGATCTTGTGTGCTATCCGTACCTGGCTTTTTTAATACATAGGCTGGCCGGATTCCGGCCTCCATTGTCGTGGTCTGCTCCGCTGCAATGTGTCCGTTATACTGAACCACATACGCATGATTCTCGGAAGACATAGTTCTTGTCCAATAAAAACGGCTTCCTGCTTCCGGTTCCCAGCTCCCTAATGTATAGGTTTTATATGGTTCGCTTCTGACTTCAGCCAGAGAAAGGCAAAATACCCGGTCACTGATACTGTCACTTCCCTCCGACAGCCTGATGGGAAGAATCTGGTCTGAAACAGATAATCCATCGGCAAACTGCAAGTTCAGCCAGGCCCTGACTCCGGATGTATCATACCCTGTGCCCGAACCAAAGCCGGAGCAAAGTGCATAAGGAATCACCTGATCTGCCAAAAATAGCTGACCTCCCTTATAGTCTTCATCAATGCAGGTAAATGCCATTTCTTCCCATTCCCCTGGCAGGTCTGTTTTAACCGTCTGTTTTTCTCCTTTTTGGAACAGTTCCAGGACTACGCCGCATCGGTCGCATAAAAAATCCCCTTTCTCATCGCAGTGCCCCAACATGGGGAGGATTATTTCTTCCCTGTAATCCTGGCATAACCGGCACATCACAATCCTGCTTCCATTCAGCAGGCATGTGGCCTCTGTCTCCTCCGTCACCAAGTCATGGATATGCCCGGCCGATACAAAACTGCCGACATTGGACGGAGTTGCCGTTTCATTTCCATAGGAAGGAAAGGTACACATAAGAAAAAGGACGGCCATGATTCCCGCCGCCCTGAAATGATTAAGCCTTCTCATCACACTTTCCCTACTCCTTCACTACTACATTCTTTGCAATGCAGCGATGTTCCTCATCTTCCCCCGCTTCAAAGCTGACCTCCTGTCCATTTTTCAGCTTCCGAAACCCGTCCATCTGAATTTCGGAAAAATGGACATAGTAGTCAATCCCGTCCTGATCCGTGATAAATCCGAATCCTTTTTTCGCATCAAACCACTTGGTTGTTCCTGTTAATACTTCTGACATATTTTTCGCTCCTGTTCCGGTACCGTTTGGCACCTGTCTGTTTTTGATATAGAAAAAGCAGGCTGTCTCTGCCTGCTGCCCGACGCCGGTTCCCGGCAGTATTTACTTACATACATCTCTTGATGACTCTGGTAATAATCCCCTCAGCCACTTCTGTCTCATCATTGATTCTGGTGACCAGGAAGCCAACCTCGTCCTTGCGGCCCGGAAGGCTTGCAGTGTTACAGGAATGGGCTACCGCATTCACACCGTTGTTGAGATGGATAAAATAGGTTCCCTTATAGACATCCGTGATTTTTCCAACATACTTGCCCTGCTTATGCAGACGCATAAGATTTTCTTTATTGGTGTTAGCCTGTGCCTCTTTTGCACTCACTTCAATCCGTATATTCTCCGGTGATTCTGCGGTCATTTTTAAAACCTTTACCAGAACGATGTCTCCATTGGCAAACTTGTCGTTAGCGTCTACCATCCACTCCCAGGCCATGTCCCTGGCTTTTAAGGAACACTCCACACCGAAAATCTCCAGGCGAACCGCCTTGGGCGCAACGGCAATCACTCTGGCTTCCACGATCCTGCCGGGGCGCACCATCGGATATCCGTCCGCTCCTTCGGTAAAATAAAAAAGCTGCCGTTTCCTGAGCATGGCCTCTTTTCTGGACGCGACAATGCTACGTGTCTTCTGATCCATATCTCGCACAATAAAATCAAGTTCTGAGCCCAGCATGTTATTTGCCAGCCGTGTCTGCCGATTTATGATATCCGCATTTTCCCTGCCGTCTCCCTCCAGATTAATCATCATCTCTTCCATCGGTATAATTACCCGGTACCCCTTGTACTGTATGACAGCCACAACCCAGCCGCCCTCCAGTTTTTCAATACCGCCCAGCATACCGGATAACACCTTCCTGGCCCGGAACGCATTGGTCAGTTCATGCCAGTTTACGTCCTCCTGCTCACGTGGGGGCCTTGTCTGTCCATCGGTATCCACTGTCAGAATTCCCATATTAGCAGCTATCTGCATTTCTTTTGCTGTTTCCTTCGATGCTCTCACCTCTTCCATCTTTAGATTTGCCACTCAAAAATCTTCCTTTCCTCTTTATATTTATAGAATCAGATGGGAATATCCCCCTGTTCTAAACTCAGGAACGAAAAAAGCAGCCTCAAAATATGAAGCTGCTTTTTTCGTGTAAGTATATAAATTTCATGATATCATTATAAAATAGACAGAATCCTATGTCAATATGACTGGTGACGCAATGTGGTCGCATTTTAGTCGCAATTTTTTTTTCGCTCGATAGTGAGAAAACTTTATCACTTGATTCTATGATAAAATCCAGAGAAAAATAAGAAAAATACCATAGGGATAACAACATATCCAGAGTTTACAGCTCTGCAATTAGAATTTAACCTTCATTAACCGTTTATAATAATTTTTAGTAAATCGGTATAGTCAAAATCCTTTATATTAGTTTTGATTTTATGGTCAATAAGCTTAATCTTAGAAATTCCTTCGCTATACAAAACAATATTAAAATCGGAGCACTCTATACCCACAGTTTCCATAGGAAGATAACATGAACTATACCTTATGCCATTAGGAGTATCTTCAGAAAGAATATTGCATAATTGATTTGTGAGATTGTAATATTTATCAAGTTGATTTAATACTCCAAATTTCATAGGGAGTTCTAATGCGCCATTTACATTCACCTCATTTATGTCCGATAGATCATCTAAAGTTAATAAACCATAATGAGAATCTAAATAGGAGAATAACTCTTTATTTCTTGAACTACGTGATGGTGCTATCAAAAAAGCATTTAAAATCATTCCAGACAAATTTTGAAGCATATTGTTTGAATGATATGATAGAAAACCTCCAACTTCGATATTCGCCGTGGTTTCATAAATTCCCAATGCATATCTATCACCTTTTTTTATATGCGCTTCTAATAGACAAATGGTTTCTGTGCTTCCTAAATATAGTGCCTCCTGTCCTTTAATATTTGCTCTATTTTGTGGCTTATGTGGTGGAGCTTTCCATTGATTTGGATTTGAAAAATCGGTATTATCTTCATAACATCTAATACGGTATAACTTGGTTCCTCTGGGGATAATACTATTACTAAAATCATATTTCAGTCCAAATTTACATAATGTAATGTAATTAACAATTACTTCAAAGAGGTTAGCAGCTTCCAATAGTAGGCTATATTTTGCTTTCTCAATCTCATCATTACATCCACTATTTAAACTATCAAGATATTTAACATATGCTTCTTTTAGATTTACTAGTGCCATCAACAAACATTCTCCCTTGCAAATTCTAAATTATCAATCTGTTAGAATTATTATACCATACCCTAAAGACTATGCATACATAGACTTTAGAGGCCTATATCTTTCCTAAAATGAAATTTTAAATTCTACTCTTGCAATCATATATAGCATTTAGTCTCGCACAACTGGATTTAACTCCCTCTCTCCTTTTCCTTGTCACACCTGCATATCTATGTTACGGTTGTTCCTGCGTCTCTGGGACAGTAGAAGGAGACTACTATGTCTAATCTTATTCCTGGTAACCACAAACACCTCTCTCTTGATGACAGACTCTATATTGAGAAGTCCCTGAATGAGGGGAGGACCTTTAAAGATATTGCGCGTTTCCTTTGTAAGGATCCATCCACGATTTCTAAGGAGGTGCGCAGACACCGAGCTTTGGACTCATTTCATAAGGGGTCTATCACTAACACCAGTAACTTCTGCATCAAACGCTTTCAATGCCGCCGGACCAATGTCTGCGAGAAGCTTTTCCTTTGTGAACGCAAATGCTCCTCCTGTTTCAAATGCAATCAGGTCTGCAGGCATTTCGTAAAAGAGGGTTGCCACCGTCTTACCAGGGCTCCCTATGTCTGCAATGGTTGCCTCAAACCTCTGCACCGCTGTACAATTGCTGCCAAATATAACTACAACGCGCTCTTTGCTGAGCGCAAATACAAAGAAGTGCTCGTTTCCTCCAGGGCCGGTATCAATCTGACCAGAGAACAGCTCCATGCCATTGACTCCGTGGTCACCCCACTCATCGCCAATGGGCAGTCTCCCTATCAGATCGTGACCAATCATCCTGAACTGGGCATTTCTGTCCGTACCTTGTATCAGTATATTGAACAGGGGATTCTTCTTGCCCGCAACATCGACTTGAAGCGTAAACCGCGTTTTAAGCCGCGCAAGAGCCATCAGAGTCAGATTTCTAACAGGGAAGTCTTTCTGGGAAGAACCTTTCTGGACTTTCAGGATTTCATGCCCGAACAAGTCGTGGAAATGGACACTGTCATCTCAGCCGGGAACGCACGCAAAGTCCTACTGACATTCTATTTCCGTAAGCAGAAGCTGTTTCTTGCATTTCTTCTAAATAGAAAGACAAGCGCTGAAGTCCGCAGAGTATCTGACCGCCTGGAAACCAGGCTGGATACCTATTCTTTTTTATCTCTGTTTGAAACGATTCTGACTGACCGCGGCACAGAATTCGGCGATCCAGAGGCCCTTGAAACAGGGATACATGATATCCAGCGTACCAGTATTTATTATTGCGATCCCATGCAGAGCTGTCAGAAAGGCGGTGTGGAGAATGTCCATACCATGCTTCGCAATGTGTTACCCAAAGGCTCCAGTTTTGAGCTGTTAACACAATGGGATGTGAATCTAATTGTAAATCACATCAACTCGACGCCCCGTGCCATCCTGAACGGACAGACGCCTTATCAGGTGGCATATAGAGACTTTGGGCCAGATATTCTTTCGACATTACACTTGAAGCCAGTCGCACCTGACAAGGTACAACTGGCTCCAAAGCTGATTAAATAAGTTTTACTAATACTCAATGAAATCTGATTCCAGAGACAGCAGGAATTCATAAGCCAATCTCTAAGCCCAATGGAATTTAGTCTCGCACACTATCCTCCGTTTGGCTTGTTTGCCGTACCCCAAAATAAAAATTTCACTGAATGATAAGCATAGTATAACATGTTTTTATTATTTTAGAACCCTCATTTTCTTTGGAAATGCAGAAGTTTCTCATGCATGGTAGAATCTAAGTCTGCACTGGAATTTACTTTTTCAATTAACCGACCTATATCTTTTCCCATAACAACCTACTAAAGTAAACAAACTTCCCATCAATCCATCTGCAAATCCGCTTCTCAATCAAATACGCCTCGCTGCTACACTCCGGATTGTCCTTATCCCATTCCGTATCCAGCAGAAATGCATCTACACTCTCGTAAGGAATCAGTGCATTAGCCGCCCGAAGCACTGCATCGCGGTCTGTATAATCAATGTCTATATCGAATTCTTTTTTCATAACTGCTGTAAATCCCAGACGGATCACCGGATTTTCATATATCATAAGTCCCTGCATAGAAACCTCCTCTAAACAATAGAATCTTTGTAAATCCGCAGGTTGCAGCAATCCTCCTGATTGGGATTTACATGATCTCGCCAATAAAAATAATGCTCTGTGACATCTTCACATACTGTCTTTTCCGGTATCAGTATTTTCTCGACAATTCTTATTTTTTCTGGTAACGGCAGATGGCGGTAGCCGCCCTGTTGCAGTGTATATTTGGTGAAATCCACATCCTTTAACCACTGTTTAATCCATGAGTTAATTCTTAAAAACTCAATAATGCACTTTTCAATTCCGATTGCATTCAATTTCTCAAAGTCCATAAATGGTTCTATTATCGGACTGAGCCGGATTGATACATCAAATCCAGCTTCCTGCAATCGTTGAATTGCATGGATTCTTTGAGACGGAGGGCTGGATTTCTCATATTGCAATGCCCTTGCATCATCGAGGCAGGTAACCGTGATCTGAATATGCGCCAATTCCTTATCCAATATATCCATGTACTCTGGCTCTGCAATCAGTGCAGACTTTGTCACAATCAGATATCCTATTCTGTAGCGGTTCATCTCAAGTATTGTCTGATAAATAACACGGTGTTTCAGTTCACACGGCTGAAAGCAATCCGTCATTCCCCCCCAGCCGGATGATAGCCCCCGGCTGGAGGTGATTGATTTTTCTTTTTACCTTTTTAATATCCGCAACACGCGGATTCGCAGCATCCCAAAATCCCCTGAAATTTAACAGGGAGCGCGCATAACAGTAATCGCACTTATGCTGGCAGCCGCACCCATAAGTATCCAGCCTCGTATTATACTTACACTTATCTCCCTCATTGCCTTGTACACTCTTATAAAAACTTTTAAATTCGCTTGTAAAGACCTCCTTCACTCAAAATATTGTTGTTTGGTGTCATCTTCCAATAAAATCACATTTGCATCACCTCTTTTTCCTTATTGCGGAGAGCAGTACCGCCCTGCTTTCATCTGATAAAGCATCCAGATATGTTCTTTACACCACTCCGCGGCAGTCATGATACAATGCAAATGAAAGGATAACGAAAAAGGCGCTCCTCCCAAAGCGCCTTAATCTTTTCCTCAAAATTTGATTTATTCCCGGCACAACTAATCACCGAAACAGATCCTCCACTTTCTCAATCCGTCCATGTTCCTCTTGACTGCGAGAATCTTCCTCTTCTGGCCTTCTCCTCGTCCCAGGTCTAACCTGTTTTCTTGAACGCACATGTTCCTGAAGGGTCAAAGGCTCCTCTTCCTTATCAGAGCAATCAAAATCCGGATTTTCTTTCTCTTTTTCCTCCACAGCCTCAGCCTTCATCTCTTTTGCCGTTCCCGCCTTCCGCCATTCCGGGATATGCATATCCGTCTTTTCCGGCTCCAAAAACTTTGCTTCCGGGTGTCTGGTATAATCAAGTTTTTTTACTCTCAATACCTTCTGCCCCCGGATAATCAACAAGGCCTGGTCAAGCGGGAACCGGAGCACCTCATCAGGAAGCAGCAGCATCCGCTTTCCAACCGAGGAAGACTCTGAATAATCCGGAACATAATCCGTCATTCTCATGGTCTGGAAGCTTTTACGGATGGAGGAAACCCCTACCGTAATCTCGCCGGAACGGCCGCTGAAATAGGTAGCCGTCGTCATATCATTACAGCCCAGAAACAATGAGGTATCACACCCTCCCAAAATTTCTTCCCACTGCCCATCCGGATACCGGTTCTGGAGCTGAGGTACGTTTTGGTACAGGATACACATTCCAATCTGCCTACTTCTGGCCGTTGCTAATTTTTTCTTGAAATCTGGCACTACTCCTAATAGCAATAGGTAAATCTCTGCAATATGCTCGGATTTTTCCCCTGCCCCACACCGTACTTGATTGTTTCCAATCATACGGCGCTCCACCAACGCATAATGCGCTGGCTTGTGCCTATCCCTCCGCCACTTATTATCATGGTTTCATCGGTACTGTGGCACTACTTTCACAGCTGCAGATGTGCTTATATGGCATCTGCCACCTTCGTCACAACCGTGGGATATTGCATTTACAGTCATTCTCCACGTCAGCTGTTTACTACGTTCCGCACAGCTTAGTATTGCTGGCACTTAGGCCGCACCTTTGACCCTGCCGGTATGAGCCTCGCATGATCCTGCAGGCTCCCTGTATCCTGTAAATACAGAAGGCATTTCATCCGAACCACTTTACTTTGCCTCACCGGCACACCATTGCTGGTATTTCCACATTTCTGCAGATTTCGTTTAGAGTCTTTCCTTCGGTACTTTGTCAGGCTCCGCCATTCTAGCCATATGCCAGCACCGTCCGCACTGTCATACACAGCCCATGCCTCCATAGACCTTTCCTTGTTCCTCATTAGGGTGTACTTCGCACGCCTTTACCGGGCTTATAACCCTGGATTTCCTGTAAAATCCGGCGCTATCCGGAGATCAACGAATCCCCTTCCGGGCGTTACCCCGTCATTTGAGATTTCAGCCGTGCAGTTCCTGAAATTCAGGCTGCAGCTTTGTCAGTATCCCTGTTTTTAACCGCAGAACGTATCGCACTGTTCGGAAATTCGTCCAGAATAAAGAAAACCGGAACCGGCAGCTTTCGATCTGGCTGCCGGTCTGCAAAACGTACCAGCTTTATGCATAAAAAGGAGACAAATAAGGTCGCAAGAACATCAAACGTGGAATCCTGATCCGAAGTAATGCAAAAATAAGCACATTTTTTCTGCCCCGGCAGCGTTAAATCAATATCCTTGTGGCTAGTAATTTCCTGCACCAGTTTATTCTGCATAATCTGCAGCCGGGTACCCAGACCCAGGATTGCATTTCCCTTCACCTTCTCAGCTTTAGAAAACAACCGGTACGGCCCTTTCGCCGGGTGCGTTTCCGGAAGTCCGTCAAAAATTGCGTCCAGGGCCTCCAGGCTTTGGTTTAAAAGCAGCTTATACGCCTCCGGAAACGTCCGGTCCCCATCTTGGTATTCCCGGTAAACATACAGACAAAGTGCCTTTAGCAAGTCCATCTCCGTATTATCATAAAAATGGTCAAATTTGTCCGTTGTATTACGGATAACCACATCTACAAAAATGTCAATCAGTCCGCCGTCATCAATCTCCGCCAGACAGTCCCATGCGTCCGAGTTCTCAAGGCTGATTAGATTCCACTGCTTCACGATGTAGCCATTCGCTTTTAAGTAGGACACCATATCCTCATAAAGTTCGGATTTGGGATCTGTCACAAACATGCTTTCCCCACGTTTTATACACTGGAGAATCATATTTCTGGAAACGGCCCTAGATTTCATGCTTCCCTGGGAGCCGCACACGGCAATATTCCGGTTGAGCATAGAATTTTTAGGCAGACTGATTACCTGTTCATTGTCGATATCCAGCCCCAGGAGGATACCGTCCACATTTTTTAAATCCTGATTAACGGCCAGTACCTTAGCCCGCTCCTCCTTTGTCATGTAACCGGCAGTTCCGTAGGTTCCCTTTTTGGAATACTCAAAATTGCGCTCCTCGTCCATCTGATCTCCGGCAGCACTTCCCCGATAAATAACGACTCCTCCGATAATCAGGAATAGTAACAGGGATATCACTGTATTTTTTAGCCCCGTCAACGAAAACATGCCATAATACAGGCAGATAAACGGATTAAACCGGATTGAACCGGCATCTTTGAAAATCTGTGTAAGCAGGCCTCCCACATAAAAAGCCAGCACGAAAAAAGGGTTCTATACTGAATGTTGGGGTGTGCTGAAAA
>NZ_KE992895.1 GCF_000466485.1 [Clostridium] symbiosum ATCC 14940
GTGTAGTGTGTTATACGCTCTGTCGGCGTTGCCGCTTCGAGTGTCTTTGCCGCCGGGGAGGGCAAGGACACTTGAAACGGCAGGAGCACGGGCAGGGCTTGCGGGGCTGGATACCCGCAAGTCCCGCCCGCGTTCGTCAGCAGACATAGCGTATATGAAACTCTCGTCCCTCGTCCACCGTCCGAACTTCGGCCAACTTGGCCCGAACCTGTGGCTCCACACTTCGGGAAAAATAGCAGAACAGACAGCAACCGTCAAGGCTGAAATAACGGGCTTGCGCCAGGCCTTGACCGTTCCCGTCTGTCCTGCAAAACGGTTAACAAGGTGGACAATCCCATACTGTGCTTGTCCGCCAGTCATCTATTTTGACATTTATCTCAAAATGGAATAGTGCAGGAAAGCCATATGAAGGCTTTCTTGCCTTGATTACCAATAAGCAAAACCGGGAGAGGGTGTCAAGGATAGAACAAGCGGCTACGCCGTCCTTGACACCCTCTCCCGGTTTTGCTACCTGCACATTTATCAAATAATATGAAACTAATTCAGCTTGAAAAATCCCCAATTATATATCTTCAATTAGAAGCAAGGCCTCATTTTTCTTGTCATTGAGAAATGTAAACATTGTAGGTGAGCCTCCGGCATTTATATAAAATGGCAACCAATTAGTATGTAGTTGCAACAGCAGTCTTTTGTCTGCTTCAACTTCGCTATTCTGGAAAAAGGCAGGAAAGCCACAAAATTTATCTATGTCTATTTGCTTAAATTCTGTGGATTCGATTTCTTCAATTTCAGTTGTTTGGGGGATCCATATAGTTTGGCTATCTACTGTTGGTCCAATACGAAAATTATCTATATAGACATATTCTGGAATTTTTCCATTGGGCTGAATAATAACTGCATTCTCTCCCTCATCAGGAAAAATTATATCTGGGTCGAAAAAAGGGTCAGCTTTATCTTCCGGTTGTGTTAAAAAAATATAAGCCAATGTCAAATTTTCCAGTTCACTATAAAAATCATTTAATCTTATCTGTCCAATAAATTTTAATGGCCGATTATCCCATGGAATACTAACCGGCCATTGAGGACTTTCAATCCAATCTGGCTGCCCGCCAAATTTCGTTATAAACTTTTCATCTCCACTCCCGGAAATGAAACCATCTATTTTATAGGCTCTCATTTATATTTAAGCTCCTTTGCAAAATTGAAATGGGCGGGAAGCCATTTTAGGACTTTCCCGCCTTGATTGCCCATCAGCAAAGACGAGCGGGATTGTCAACGGCGGCGCATTTATGCGCCGCCGTTGACTAACTCGGCTGGCTTTGCTATTTCCCCGACAGGCTGGAATTACATTTATTCTGCCAATACCACACGCCCGCGCTCTGGGAAATAGGCTTTTAAGCCCATTTTCCAAAGTTCAAAGTAAGGACGGAAAGGATTTTCCCATTTTGTATCATACATAGACCACTGGAGATAATCAGACAATAGATAATCACAGCTGATATGGTATAATGCTTCGGACATCAACTCAATATCCTTATAGCTTTTTTTGTACGGCATATCATAACACCAATCTCTCAAATCGGTTTCTACATCTATATCTGTTCTTTCTCCGCTAACCCACAACTCATGAACTTCTGCCCTAAAATCCTGGGCCGCTTGCCCGGAGAGAATTTCTATTGTGGCGTTTTCGTCCAGCGGAGCATCTTCTTTGAACTCCTCCACAAAAATACGATTTATATTTTTGATGTAGGCTCGTACAGCATTTTCAGCGTTCTGCCTATTATCTTCTGAAAATCGAGTAAAGAAATATCCTGCATAACCCGTCTGTCCGTCCGGCAGTTGAACCTCTGCTGTATCTTTACTGATTTCATCAATTTCCAAGAGTTTTTGTAACATATCCAGTCCAGTTTGCCCGTAGAGAGCAAAAATAGGACGCAGGTGCTCAATATTGCCGCCACGCAATTCCTGAAACAGAAAAGGCGGAACAGCTTCCTCCTCTAAATTATAATCATGTTCTCCAAAGATTTCCATTAGTAAGCGGTCTTGTTGAATGATTTCTGTCCAACTATCAGGAAAATATTCTCTGCATTCTTCTATTGTCATTGAAAAATTCTCCTTTCGTCAATTCCGATTTGTTCTTCTGTTTTATCTAACCACAAAGAGAAAGAAAATCCCACAAGCGATAATTACAACGCCCAGAATACCCATAAAGACACGATACCCGCCCTGCCCGAACAGGTCATAGATAAAGCGTCCGGGGCCGTTTGGTCTTTCTCCCTCCGGGCTTGTGACCCACCGCCAGTTGAAGATTGCTCCCAACAGCGTCAGCCCGCCGCCCGCAATCACCACATACTGCCAGGGTCTTTCAAGTATGCAACAACATTCTCCATATATTACCCTCTTTTTCCCCGCTGTGGGTTTGGATTTTTCAGCAAATCCGATTTCTCCGCAATCTTTTTCAGCCACTTTGTTTCTTCCGCTGACAGCTTCTTCAAATTCAATTGAAGCCGTTTACAGATAAACGCCAAAGACGCTTGCTCCGGGTCGCTGTCCGGGCTGGCGGCTTCATCAACAGCCTGTAAAAATCCTTTCAGCGGATTGTCCTCCGGGACGCGTGAAAAAATCGTCCCTATGGTCTTCCCGCAGGTCGGCGGCTATGCCGTTTATGTCCTGCTGTATCACATAGCGGCAAAAGCGGTCATCATCAATATGGGTGGCGATAAGCTGCCTTAACTGCGGGTCAGTCAAGCCGGGATTGTGCTGCTTCATAATCGTTGCGCTCACAGCGTCCACAATGGCATTTGCACTCTGCACCTGTTTTCCCGCCACGCCATTTACATAGATTTCAAGGTCAGCCATGAGTCGGGGAAAATCCGGGTGTACTGCCAGCTCACACAAGAGGGAATTATCCACCCGTCCACTTTTCAATAGTTCAATCATGCTGTCACTCAAACGCAGGTCTGCAAGATCGGCGTTTGAGTGATTTTTTGTTTCGGACAGCCCCAGCAGATAGCATAGTGGCTGATGTCCTTAAACTCGTCCGCTTCATAACTGCCCAGTGCAGACTTGGAGAGGTGCGTCTGCTCCGCAAGCTGTTCCAGCGTCAAACCACGCTCCACACGCAGGTCTTTCAATCGTTCTTGTATGGATAGCTCCATGCTCTCCCTCCTCGTCTACTCGATAAATGGGAATTATTCAGGTAAAATTTATTTTTCTGATGAGCCCCCTTTTATTGCCAGTTCTACAATTTCATCAACTGTCGGATTTGGCGGCAGACCAACTAATTCAGGATAAAAGATCAGGTCACTTCCGCCAGGATGATTTATATTTTCCGTAAACGTCATTACTAATCCATCATATTCTGCCTCGGACAGCACTTTACCTGTTGCCTTATCTTTCATAGTTGTTAACATTTCAACTATATCAGCCAAATCTTCTCTTGACAGTTGCGAAGCAGGGAGTTCCATAGTCAGTTCAGTTACCAAAGTATCTAAATTAGTCCAGCCATCGTAATGTCTAATTACATCCAAATCCAAACTCATGTACTTTGCTTTGATAAATTTTGTGGCTTTTCTTAATAATTTTTCCACTTCATGCTTATTCTCTGGTTCATACATAAGGGCTTCTATTTGTTGAATAATTGCTTTTAATTGCCTTTCAGATTCCAAATTTCTATGCGGCTGCAAGTGATTTTTCATTTTGCCATTTACCTCCATAAAACTTCGATTTATCGTTCTGTTTCTTCTATTCTACCATAATTCCGAGAGCGTGGAAATAGAGAGTTTTCCGGGCTGATTTCCCACCTTTCGGATATACGGGGCGGGCGTTCTTTTAGGTGTAGAATTATCTTAGTTCATCGATGAGCCGCACCTTGAAAACAGAATGACCGTCCGAAAAGGAATACCCCGGCAGGGGAAGCACCGCAAGGAGCCACTTCGGGACAAAATGTCCCGAAGTCCGGGGAGCGTGCCAACGCCGGAGCACGCCGCAGAAATGAGGCAGGAAGTCAACACCCTGCGGGAGTTACAGTATGCGGAGCTGATTGACATTAGGAAACAGGGCTGTGGAAAACCCAACCGCATTTACCCAAAATCCTATGAAGCGGTTCCAAACACCGACTTCAAGAAATCCGGTTATGGAACGCCGGAGGACTGAAAACCGCACTCATAGAGTACGATAATCAATCCTCTTGAAGTTCGGAAACCGGACGGTATATAGAAATACAGAGATTAAAACGATTTTATTTATATCTTATCCATTCCTATCCTATCTGAGATATTTTCTGCGGGATTTTCCTGTGGAAAAGTCCCCGAAAGGAACGAAATGGGGAAAGGAGTTTCATGGCACAACACGCAATCCTGCGTTTTGAGAAGCACAAAGGCAATCCGGCAAGACCGCTGGAAGCCCATCACGAACGGCAGAAAGAACAGTACGCCAGCAATCCCGACATTGACACCAGCCGGAGCAAGTACAATTTCCACATCGTCAAGCCGGAGGGCAGGTACTACCACTTTATACAGAACCGTATTGAACAGGCAGGCTGTCGGACACGCAGGGACAGCACCCGGTTTGTGGATACGCTGATTACCGCCAGCCCGGAATTTTTTAAGAAGAAGTCCCCAAAGGAGATACAGGAATTTTTTCAGAGGGCGGCTGAATTCTTAATCGGGCGGGTAGGGAAAGAAAATATCGTGTCGGCGGTGGTACACATGGACGAGAAAACACCCCACCTGCATTTAGTCTTTGTCCCTCTGACAGAGGACAACCGCCTGTGTGCAAAGGAGATTATCGGGAACAGAGCCAACCTCACAAAATGGCAGGATGATTTTCACGCCTATATGGTTGAGAAATATCCCAACTTGGAGCGTGGGGAAAGTGCCAGCAAAACGGGCAGGAAGCATATCCCCACCCGTCTGTTCAAGCAGGCGGTCAATCTCTCAAAACTGGCAAGAGCCATTGAAGCCACGCTGGACGGCATTACCCCGTTCAACGCCGGAAAGAAAAAAGAGGAAGCCCTCTCCCTGCTGAAAAAGTGGTTTCCGCAGATGGAGAATTTCTCCGGGCAACTGAAAAAATACAAGGTCACGATAAACGACCTTTTGGCGGAAAATGAACAGTTGGAAGCCAGAGCCAAAGCCAGCGAAAAAGGCAAGATGAAAGATACAATGGAACGGGCAAAGCTGGAAAGCGAATTGAAAGACATTCAGCGGCTGGTTGACCGTATTCCGCCGGAGGTGCTGGCAGAACTGAAGCGGCAGCAGCGGCACACAAGGGAACGGTGATTGATGACAGAAAACATTTCACGCCGCAGCATGGCGGCACTGCACTTTGAAAATTAAATACGGAGGTACTATGGAGCATATCAGATACAAGAAAGAAACCGAAGTCGTGACTTTTCAGGGAAAGGAAATCACGCTGGAAAATCTCTCCCCGGTGTTCACGCCGGAGCAGGAAGCGGCAA
>NZ_KE992896.1 GCF_000466485.1 [Clostridium] symbiosum ATCC 14940
GGCCTCAGTTAAATCTCCAATTTATTGCACTGTTGACTAAATGACATTGCGTGTGAACAGCAACACAAACCGTACACGCTGGTTGAAATATTCTTGCGGAAGCCCTCCTTCTATGTTTTAATATTAAGTATAATTTATTTTATCTTCTATACATCTTAACAAAGGAAAAGTATGAATATGAAAATAGCAGTTTGTGATGACGATAATGCGGCACTCAGCCAGCTATCACGATATATCCGGGAATATGCGGGGAAGAATCTTCTGGACTATACCGTATTGGAATTTGATAGCGGGGAACTTCTTTTAGAAGCCGCCGCGGTGGACCCTGACATTCGGATTCTGTTTTTAGATATCTATATGACTCCCCTCTCCGGAATGGAACTGGCCCAAAAACTGCGGGACAGAGGAAATGAATGCGCGATTATCTTTGTAACGGTCAGTACCGACCATTACGCCGGAAGCTATGAAGTCAATGCCGTTCATTACCTGGTAAAGCCCATTACCTGCGACAGAATTGACGCAGCTATGGCTAGGTGCGGTCAGCTTCTGTCTGCCACCGCCAGATCCGCTTCTTTCCTTTCCGGCGGTGAGGAACTGCGGATCCCGCTTAACCAGATCCGCTTCGCCGAGGTATTCCGGAACAGGACTGTCATTCATGCCGAAAGTCTGATTTCCCTGCGATGCACTCTGGAAAATACTGCCAGGCAGCTTGACGACCCGCGTTTCCTGCGGATACACAGAAGCTATCTGTTAAATATGGACTACATTGCAAGAAGGTGCGGCAATGATATACTTCTGAAAACAGGGGAAATGGTTCCGCTAAGCAGAGCCGGTGAAAAAATCTTTGAGAGGGAATACGGACGTTATCTCACCAGTTCGATGACAGGTGGCATTCTATGAAAAAATACAGGCTGATAAGCGCTGCGGCGATATCTCTGCTTCTTTTTAATTTGCTCACCGCTCCCCTCACGGCAATGGCAGTCGTACCCGGCACAGCCGGGATAACCGAACGGCCGGATACGGCAGCCAGTTCAAGTGAGGCTGAACCTGATAACGGAGAGGAGGACGGCTTCGGCCAGGAGCATGATAAAAACGAATCCGGCGAAGGCAGCATCACTGCGGGAACCGGTGGCAGTACAGACAACGGCGGTAGCTACGATGCTGATGATGAAGAAGACACCGAGGTTTTGGAAGATGAACTTCTGCCCGCCTCGCCTTCATCACTCCTTCTCCCCGCCCAAAACAATGAAGCGGAATACTCCTTTTGCGGATATGACTTTTACTATGCGGATCGCCCCCTTGAACTGGAATTTGGGTATGAGTTTGACGAATATAATCGGCCGCCGGAGACGGTCGACCTGTATCTGGACGGACCGGACGGGCACATAGATGATTATTTTACTCTGAACGTTAAGTGGGATCTTTCAGATGTGGATTTCAGCAGGCCCGGAAGTTATCTGGTCACAGGCAGCTTGGATACGGATGATTTTCCTTACCCGCTTGACTGGGAACAGGTTCCTTCCCCTTCCTTTACGCTGAAGATTGAAATGGGAGGCATACTCTCTTTTCAGCCGCGAAACAATTCCGATATCCTGTATCTCGACTTTATAATGAACGGGGAACCCTTCGCACTGCCGGAACGCATGCTCACCTTATACGAAAGCAGGGATGGCGGTGAGAACTGGTATGACATAACGCCAAGTTCCCGGGTACGGGTTTCTAAAACCGGGATTGTCATGACCGGCATGCACAAAGATGCTATTTTACAGGCAATCGGTTTAAACCTCGGCGGATTCTGCGGCACGAATTCCGATTTCGTAAAAGTCAATGTGGACGCAGGGAATGTCATCTCTTCCGTTTCTGTCATTTCATCGGACGGCCTTCGATGGGATACCCCACGTGATAACTGGCACGACTACACTTTTTCAGAGTCGGACGGACCGTTTCGTATCCTCCGTTATACGGCCGGATCCCACCAGCAGATACCGCTTGAGACCACTGTAATAAAGGACCGGCCGGAGACGCTGCGGCGTGATTTCTTTTCATCAGTAAACGTCTTTTACGGAGATCGGCCCGATGGCTTTTGGAGTAAAAAGCTAGACCGGCCGGTTCCTGTGCAGTGGGACTGGGATGCGGTTGACTGCAGCCTGGTCGGTGACACCGTTATTTACGGAACCTTTTCCGGTGAAACCATGGAGCAATACGGAGCTCTTCTCGATTTTGAATCGATGCCTGTCCCGGCGCTCACTGTCTCCGTAATTTCCGATGCATTGGTCGACGACTTTATCATGGAAGCCGACTGGAACCGACTTCTAAAAAACCAGACCGTTTATTTCGACTTTTATAAAGGATATAGTGATGAACTTCAATTTGAGGAACTGTCCGGCCTGACAGTCTGGTGTTCATATGATGCCGGCCTGAACTGGTATGATATTACCGGACTTTCCAATGTAAAGCTGGGCCAAACCTCTCTGTCCGTCTCCCAATTAAAGAATTCACTCCTCAGGAGGCAGGGATACTCATTCCAGGTGGAACAAAAAAACCGGTCTGATATTACACCTTTTTCCACCGCGCTGACCATCGAACACCAGCCTACCGGTGTCAATATCGGTCATCCTTCCGGCGGAGATCGGGGAGGCGGCAAGCGGTGGTCCAAGCCGCCTGAAGGCCTGTTCGAGGGGGACGTGACAGATTCTCCGGATATAAAACCGGAGCCCCCCGGTACAGAGCCGGAACCGCCCGTCATTGCCCCGGAACCTGATGAGCCTTCCGGCGGCGAGCCCCCTGGAACAGGGCCCGGTGACGCGGATGAAGGCAATCATAACGGCGGCGGGAACGACAGCGGAGACGGCAACGGCAGCAGCGGTAATAGCAGTAACGGCGGCAATAACGGTAATACCAGCGGCGACAATAACGGCAATACCAGCAGCGGCGATAACAGCGGCAACGGCTCAGGTGAGGAAGCGGATAGGACCGGAGAAACCGGCCCCGGGACTGTCCGCCCTGACCCGCTCCCGTTTTCAGCCGCACGGGATGCCGGCCTTTCACTTTCAAAACAAGAAATCTCCAAAAACAGATCGGCCGCAAAGCCGTCTGATGTAAAGCATTCTCAAGGAGCCGTCAAACGGCAGGCACAAAGCACACCCAAAGCGGCCGCCTCTCAGACGGCCGCTACAGTGAGTGAATTGCCTGAAACAGTATCACCGGACTCCGGAACGATTGATACATTCACAGTTTTCAGGCAGCTAATCGGCCTGGGTGCCCTCATCTTGGGCGGCCTGGCCGGCTTTTGGATGATAAGGAGGCGGTAATATCAATAGTAAAACTTACAAAAAACGGTTTTTTTATCTGACAGCCGCCCTCCTCTGCGCTTTTGTCCTTTTTACGCTGCAGTACCGCTTTGACAATAAGTACCGCTTTCCCGGCATTCAGGGTTCACACGGCATTCTTAACCTGAGCCGGGAAAATCGTGACGATATTCTGACCATCCTGACTTACGGCTGGGAATTCTATCCCCAGCAGCTATTGGCCCCCGGAGAATTTGACGGACACGAACCGTTCTATACCTATCTTGGAGAATACGGAGGCTTTGAGGCAGGCGGCAGGGGATCCTTACCCCACGGCTGCGCAACTTACCGCCTGACCGTCCTGCTCCCGCAGGAAGAAAAAACGTATGCTTTAGAACTGCCTGAAATCTATTCCTCCTCCCGGGTCTGGATTAACGGCAGTCTGGCCAGCCGTCTCGGCGATGTGGATAATCCGTTAGCCGCCCCCTCTGTCCGAACCGGCATGGTTTCGTTTCAGGCGGCCGGACAAGCGGAGATCGTAGTCCAGGCTGCCGATTCCCGCCATTATTACAGCGGAATGGTCTATCCTCCCGCCTTCGGCTCCGTAAATGCAGTTTTGAATCTTATCTCGTTCCGATTCCTGCGGACCGGTCTCATGGTCGTATCTTCCTTTACGGTAGGGCTGCTCTATCTCCTGATTGGTCTGAAAATAAGAGCTGAGAGAAACAGAATGGTCCTTTTTGCCCTGACAAGCTTCTCCTTTTCACTCTTTGCTGCGTACCCGCTCTTCCATCTGTTCGGGGCCGGATTCTGGTCATACCGATTAGAAGATATCAGCTTTTATCTCTTCCTGACTGCGGCCGCCTCACTGCATTGTACACTTTGTAATATTACCGGCCGGCCGCGGCGGATCGTTCTCGGTTTCAGCGCGGCGCCGGTCCTGCTGGTTCTGGCTGTACCCCCGCTTTTGGGGCACAGTCTGAATGCCATGCTCGTTTATTCCCTGGTGCTGGGCTGCATCAAAATGATACTTTTCGGCTGGCTTATCATCACAGCAATGCTGAACCGTGAACAGACCGACTCCATGAACTGCCTCCTTCTTTCAGGGCTGTGTGCCATAGCGGCCGGGCTGTTCTGCCAGGAAGCAGCCCCTGTGTTTGAGCCGGTGCGTTTTGGCTGGCAGACAGAAAATGCCGCTTTTATTTTCATTATTCTTCTGGCCGGCGGGTTATGGTACGATATGGTCAAAGCAAGCACGGAGCGGGCTGTGCTGTCGGAAAATATCCGTCACATGAAACGCCAGTTTTCTTTGCAGGAAGAAAATTACCGCCTGATTTCCGACAGCTTCGAAGAAACGCGCCGGATGCGCCATGATCTGCGCCATCACATGAACACACTCAGAGAACTGGCAGGTCATCAGCGCTACAAGGACCTGGCGGAGTATTTAGACGGTTTTGCGTCTGCTCCCGCAGATACCGGTTCTTTGTTTCTCTGTGAAAATCAGGCTGCCGGCGCGGTTCTGTCTTATTACCGGCAGTTGGCCATGCAGAAACAAGTTCCCCTGGAGCTGAAGGTTTCCCTTCCCCGGGAGCTGAAACTGGAAGGCTGGAATCTCGGTGTTCTCTTTGGCAATCTGATTGAAAATGCCATAGAGGCCTCAGAAAAGCTGCCATATGAAAAACGCTCCGTCAAGGTGCATTCCAGAATTGCCTCAGGTAATCTGCTTATCAGCGTCAGGAACAACTGGGACGGTAATTTCCATGCCTCAGCTCCAGGCGGGCAGATATACTCATCCAAGCACAGCGGCCCCGGCATCGGACTTGCCAGCGTCCGGAATCTTGTAAATGAAAAGGGAGGGCAGTTCTATCTGGCTCCCGGAGATCCTGAATTTGAAGTTTCTATTGTTTTATGGAGACAGACAATTGCTTAGACAGCATGTGTATTTTGCTTTCAGTGCGGCCGGATCGTAACAGTTCAGACAGCATGAACTGTTACGCCGGACGACTCCCGGCCGCAGCTAAATCTCATATAATTCCGGCCGCCGATCCTTATAGGCCGGCAGCTTCGCCCGGACCTTCTCTATACGCTCCGTGTCAATCTCAGCACAAATCAATGTCTCAACTTCACCGGCGCCGGCCACGACAACCCCCATCGGATCAACAACAACGCTCTCACCCATGCCGTTTTCTCCAACCTGATCACAGGCTGCCATGTAAACGGTATTTTCTATTGCACGGGCGGAAATCAGGGTACGGAACTGGGAGCTTTTGAGCGGACCGGGCACCCAGGCAGTCGGCATAATGATGATATCCGCGCCCTTGGAGCGCTGGTACCTGGCCACCTCCGGGAAACGGACCTCATAGCATACAAAGAGGCCAATTTTACCAAACGGCGTATCAATCGGTTCGAAGAACTTGTCGCCCGGTTTGTTATCATCGGATTCCTTATAGCCGAATGCGTCGTAGAGATGTGTTTTTCGGTAGGTGGATACAATCTCCCCTTTATCGTCTATCACCACGGTGCAGTTATAATTGCGGTCATCCTCCGGATCTTCAACCTTCTCATTCATACCGAAAATAATCCAGATGCCGTTATCCGCGGCAAGCTTTCTCATGCCTGTTACAAATGGACCATCCAGCGTCTGCGCAGTTCCCAGGCAGACTGCCCGGTCGGTGCCGGTCGGAAAATGGCTCATAAAGCACTCCGGAAAAATCATCATATCAGGCTGATAACGCTCCACCGCTTCAGCCACCGCTTTTTCTGCGTTAGCCATGTTTTCCTCCGGCCATCCCTTCTGGTCAAGCTGGGCCAAAACAAATTTACTTTTCATAATTCTTACCTCTCTTATCGGATAGATTGTTACAGTTCAGCCTCCGGCCAAACCGCTACAAATAATGCATCGAAACGGCAAAAAACGCCGTTGATTGTGGTGCAAAGTTTACTTTTCATCGCTTCGCGCCGCCAGACTCAGCTAATCTGCCCGAGGAGCCTCGGGAGGAACAGCGTAATCTGTGGAATATAAGTTACAAGCAGGAGTGTAATGATACTGGCAACAATATACGGAATAACCGGCTTTACAATCTCCTTAACCTGGATGCCCGACACTCCGCAGGCAACATAGAGGTTACAGCCAACCGGCGGAGTAACCATTCCGATTGCAACATTCATAACAAGGACGACGCCGAGTACGATTGGATTGTAGCCAAGCGTCAGCGCAACCGGCAGGAAGATCGGCACAAAAATGTACATGATGGAGTTGCCGTCAATGAAGCACCCCGCAATCAGAATAACGATATTTACAACTATCAGGAAGATAACGGTATGGCCGCCTGAAATCCGGACCACAAAGTCTGTCAGTGCTCCCGAGATACCGGAAACCGACAGTACCCAGCTCATAAGCGCCGCATTTCCCACAGTCCACATGACCGCCCCGGTCTGTTTGCCGGAATCCACAACGATTGCCAGCAATTCTTTCATCCTCAGTGTCCTGTAAATGAACATGCCGACGAAGAGCCCGTAAACAGCGGCAACAGCGGCAGCCTCGGTAGGCGTGAAGATCCCTCCGTAAATTCCGCCCAGGATAATAACCGGCATCATAAGGCCCCAGAACGCATCCTTAAACGCCGCCCACCGGTTTGCCGCGCTGGCTTTCGGAGCGCGCAGCAATCTGCTCTTTCTCGTAACCCACATAGACGCTGCAAACAGAGAAAAGCCCATGAGGAGACCGGGTACAATACCGGCCATGAACAAAGTTCCCACCGATACATTGGCAATGGAACTGTAGACAACGAAGGAAATAGAGGGCGGAATGATGATTCCAATCCCTCCGGCAGTGGCCATCAAGGCAGACGCGTCACCTTTGGAATATCCCACGGCCGTCATCGCCGGAATGATAATTCCTCCGAGAGCCGCTACCGTGGCGGGCCCGGAACCGGAAATCGCGGCAAAAAAGCATGCCACCAGTACACATACCAGAGCCAGTCCTCCGTTAACATGTCCCACAAAGGACTGGGCAAATGCAATTAGCTTGGTAGAAATTCCGGCTTTCTCCATAATGTTTCCGGCTAAAATGAAAAATGGTATCGCCAGGAGCAGGAATTTGCTGATGGAAGCATAATAGTTAAACGGAACCATCGAAAGCCCCATCCCGGAAGTGAGC
This sequence comes from [Clostridium] symbiosum ATCC 14940, assembly GCF_000466485.1. Lineage (GTDB taxonomy): Bacteria > Bacillota > Clostridia > Lachnospirales > Lachnospiraceae > Otoolea > Otoolea symbiosa. Next base: position 7,447 of record NZ_KE992896.1, read on the forward strand.
AGCGCCGAAACACTGGAAAGGCACATGGCCGTCCCAATCGGCGCGCCGATAATTACACAGAGGGAGAATACTAAAAGCATGGTTACAGCAGTCATTTCTCATCCTCCTCTGACTTTTTTTGCAATTGAACGATAAACTGAATGCTGCGGTACAGGATAAACGCCAGGCCAATGGGCACGAACGAACCGTATACCCAGTTTGGAATCTTTAAGGCAATCGACAGGCTGCCGATTTTCATCTGGCTCTTCACCATAATAATTCCTGTATACAATAATACGGAAGCCGCAGCACAGGTAAGCAGTGTATCAATTATTAAAAATACTCTCTTCATTTTCGGCTTCATCATCCCGGTTATCAAATCCAGCGTATAGTGGCCGTTCTCCTTGCTGGCCAGCGCGCCTCCCATTGTGGAAAGGAGGACGAACATCGCGCAGACCAGCTCCTCGGTAAAGGAAAAGGAAAAGTGGAGTACATATCTGGAAATAACACCAAGGAACACTAATATAAGCATGGTAAGCATTACAAATGCCACGATTACCGCTTCAAAGCTGATTGTACTTTTTTTCATAGAGTCCCCTTCATTCATTTTTTATTCTACGCCCCAGGCCGCACATGCTTCCGGGCCGACGATCTTTTTGTATTCTTCGATAGTAGGCGCTGCTCCTTCCTTGAATGCCAGCAGCTCTTCCGCTGTTGGAACGTAAACCTTAACACCATAGTCGATCATTTCCTTTTTGACTTCCGCTTCCGTCTTGCTCATGTAATCGCGGCCCCATTTTGCAGCTTCTTCTGCGCATTCCTGGAGAAGCGCCTGGGTATCCGGGCTTAATTTGTCCCACGCCGCCTGATTTGCCAGGAAATCATAAAGCGAAAGCGTTGCATTCACTTCGGTGATATACGGCTGCACCTCGTGCAGGGAACCGGAATACAGAGTCTGATAGCCGTTCATATTACCGTCCACCGCTCCGGTCTGCAATGCGGAGTACAGCTCGGACCAGCTAAGCTGTGTCGGATCTGCGCCGAGGGAACGCATCAGAGACATCTGAAGATCGCCGTAAGTACGCATTTTCAAGTTTACCATGTCGGCCGGCGTGTGAAGCTCGCGCTTGTTGTTTGCAAACTGCATAATGCCGTTCGGGAAGGTACTCAAATAGACAACGCCGTACTTTGAAAACAGCTCCTTACTGAACTCACCTCCGGTGGAATCGGCTTTTTCCCATGCCTGATCATAGTTTGCAAATGTAAAAGGAATGGAAGTAACCTGGAAAGTCTGATCCACATCGGAGAAGGAATTCTCACTGATAATAGCAAGCTCAAAGGCGCCTCCGGCGATCATCATCTCGACGTGGCGTACCATATCACCGCCGCTCAGCTGACAATTCGGAAACCGGTCAATCTGTACCTGGCCGCCGCTTTTTTCTTCAACCAGACGCTCAAATTCGATTGCCGTAAGGCCGTCCATCCCGGTATCACCGGTCGCGTAGCTGAGCTTCAGGGAAACTTTATCATAATTTTTCCCGTCTGCGGCAGCTACGTTTTCACCGGTTCCCTCCGCCTGCAAAGCTTTTGTCTCCGGCGCCGGGGAACTGCTTCCACATGCGCAGAGACATCCAAGCATAGCTGCCGTTAATGCTATAGAAAGTATTTTTTTCATACCTGTTTCTCCTTTTCCTTTTTGTAAATATTTATTTCTCAAGGTAATTTCTTACACAGTCTTCCATCTCAGCCAGCATCAGCTCCACAGCCCTTTCTCCCTTCTCGGCCGTGGCGGACTTCGCATTGCCGAGAGTTCCGCTGTCGGTCATGCTGCTGTACGGAACGCTTTTCATAATTGCGGGCCATCTGTCGTCGAACATCATCGGTGTATTCGGCGCTTTGGACATATCAACCAGCTCCGGAAATAAATACATCAGAACAGAAGTCTGGGCTTCGCTTGCATGGGCGTGCGGCGCCGGTGTCTCCCACATGCCGGTCTTGTCGGATACGGCCGGAAGATACTGCCATACGCCGACCTGTGCGTATTTAATACCGTTCTTAATTCTTGCATCCTCTAAAACCTCGTTCAGCGGCTGTGTGTTGTGAAGGTGGTTGTTGACAATAAAGAAGTTCTTAAAGCCAAGACGCACAAACTCCGCAATGATTTCGCTGTATACAGCCTTTAGGGTCTCCCCGGAAATCGCAATCGTACCCGGAAAGGACGTGAGGCTCTTGGACTGTCCCACCTCAAGGCATGGGCCGACGATACCGTCTATACGCTCCGCCAGCATTTCGGACATCTTCTTCGCAACCAGTATGTCGGCTCCCAGCGGGTTATGCGGGCCGTATACCTCACAAGCCCCCGACGGAAGGATAATCGTTTTTGCTGTTTTGCTTCTCTGTGCGAACTCACTCCATGACATGTCTCTCAATTTGTACTGCATAATACTTCTCCTTTCAGAAATAAAAATTTTAGATGACTTTCAGCACTTTATGCTTTGCTTTTTTATAAAGCAAACTGCATGCCAATTCTGAATCTGAAAGATTTTTTATCGATTATGCATAGTTTTTTGTCGGAAAAATCAGAAATATGGAATTAACATTGTGTATATTGCACATGGCTGTACCTTTTACCGTCAATGAGCCGCTGCTATCAGTCTCATTTTTAAGACTGTCCGCCGGATAGATTCTCATTTTTGAGACTATGGAAGGCTAAAACGTGTGAACGAGGGAGGGACCGTTTTTATTTGACAGGAGAAATTTCCTGTTAAATGATAACCTGCCCGCTCTGTGTACAGGTCACCGCCACAAAAAAACAGTCTGAGCATCTGTATTTCAGATGTTCAGACCATTCCTCTATTTCCGTTATTCATGCTGTGCCGCGCTTCCTATTTTCCGATAATAAGATGCGACGCTGATCTCAAGATACTTACAAATCTCCCGTACCTGCTCCTTCGTGGGATGCCCTCCATAGCGGGCCGCCATAGTTCTGAGAATCTCCTGCTCCTTCATCCGAAGGCTGGTCTTTAACGGCAGACAGGATGTTTCTCCGCCGGTCCGGTGGCAGCCTTTTCCAGTCTCATTATTGAGACTGAGTATTTTTTGAGGCGCGGCCTCCAGCGACAGGACAGGACTTTTTTCAAAGGTCATCATATATTCGATGCTGTTCTCAAGCTCCCTCACATTACCGGGCCAACGGTACTTCATCATCAGTTCCATGACCGGCGCGGAGGCCGTTCTTATCTCCTTTTCGAGAATCTTATTATACTTTGCGATAAAATGCTGAATCAAAAAGGGAATATCGTCGGGGCGTTCCCTCAGCGGCGGAAGATGGAGCGGAACGACATTCAGCCGGTAATATAAATCTTCCCGGAATTCCTTCCGCTCTATCATCTCTTCCAGGTTCCGGTTCGTCGCAGCGATAATTCTCACATCGACATTGATAAGCGAACTGGAACTGCTCCCAATGCGGTCCACTTTTCTCTCACTCAGTACACGGAGCAGTTTAGCCTGGAGATACAGAGGCATATCGCCGATCTCATCCAGAAAAAAGGTTCCATGGTTGGCAAGCTGGATTTTTCCAATTCTCCCGCCTTTTCTTGCTCCGGTAAACGCTCCCTCCTCATAGCCGAACAGCTCGCTTTCCATCAGGGACTCAGGAATTGCCGCACAGTTCATCGCAACAAACGGGTGCGCCTTCCTGGGACTCTCCGAGTGAATCAGGCGCGCAAACATCTCCTTTCCTGTTCCGCTTTCCCCTGTTATCAGCACATTGGATGCATGCTGTGCCGCTATCTTAGCCTGATTCACCAGCGTCCGCATTTTCTTGCCTGAAAATACGAGTTTCTGCGCGACCCCAAGCCCCTCCTGTTCATTCTGCGTGATGCTGTTTTGTATCTGGGAGAATGGGTTGATAATGCAGAGGACGCTTCCCTCGCTGTCCCTGATAAACCGCGTCTTTACCTGGAGCAGATACTGGAAGCCGTCAATATTTTTATGTATTTCCCGTATCAGGATTGGCTGTTCCTCTGTTGTCTGGGCCGCCACCGTAACAACCTCCGCCAGCAGTGCGTCCTTTAAATCAGGGTCGCTGAAATGGAGGTATTTCTGGGCGTACATATTGCTTTGGCATATCCCTGCCGTCGGTGAATACAAAAGAATCCCGTCCTCCATTGCCTGTATGACGGAATTTAACTGATTATTCATAATCTGCGTCTGCTCAATCAGTATCTCCTGTTCCAGCTTGCTTGAGATCAAATCGGAAATCCGCTCTAAGTAAACCATTAACTGCTGCTGTTTTTCCACGATAATCTTGTGCTGCTCCTCGTCAAAGGAAGCAATGACAATTACTCCCTCCAGCTCTCCCCGCATTTTAATCGGATAGGCCAGTACGGAATAAAAACGGCTGTCCACACTTTTTCTCATATTGGGAAAAGCAAACACAAATTCCTTCGTGTCAATCGCGACCACCGGCTTGCCCGTCTCAATTACCTTCATGGTATAGCTGTTCTGCCATTGCGGGATCAGGCGGCCGTTTTCATAGCAGACTATATCCGAATTATACCATTCCCCTGTGGCCGCCACTCGCTCCAGCGGCTCCGAGCGCAGGATGGTCAGTTCCAGGTCCAGAACTGCTGAAAAAGATGCCAGCAGCGTGTTCAAATAATCTTTAATGTCGCTAAGCTTCATTGGTATCTCCATCTCCGTTTCTTCTGTTAAATGATTAAATGGATTATATCACATCTGCGGTAAATGTTACAGATACCATGAACGCTGCCCGCATTACGTTCTCACCATAGGTTACTGTTCACACCATGCCAAAAAGCGGCATGATGTAAACAATAACACGCTTCGCGATGCACAGAAACTGCATAAAACGCAGTTTCGCGCCGTGTAACTCGGGATTTTCGCGCAGAAAACGCACGAAAACACCTCGCGGGACATAACCGTCTGAACAGTAACCACCATAGCGCCGAATATGATTGAAATGTCTTAAAATTATAGTTATAATAATCACATCATACACTTAAAGGAGAAGGATATGGATTACAGGACTTATTTAAAGCATTTTCCCGATAAAGACGGCCGATTCGGACCTTACGGCGGAGCTTACCTGACCGAAGAACTGCTTCCGGCTTTTGAAGAAATCGCAGATGCCTACCAGACTATCTGCCATTCATCCCAGTTCATCAATGAACTGCGCAGAGTACGCAAGGAATTTCAAGGCCGGCCCACGCCCGTTTACCACTGTGAACGTCTGTCGAAAAAGATTGGAAACTGCCAGATTTACCTGAAGCGCGAAGATTTAAACCACACCGGCGCGCATAAATTAAACCACTGTATGGGCGAAGGCCTTCTTGCCAAATTTATGGGCAAGAAACGTCTAATCGCAGAAACCGGCGCCGGACAGCACGGTGTTGCCCTTGCGACGGCCGCCGCTTTCTTCGGTCTGGACTGTGAGATTCACATGGGCGAGGTGGATATTGCAAAGCAGGCCCCCAACGTAACCAGAATGAAAATTCTTGGGGCGAAGGTCGTTCCCGTTACCCATGGTCTTAAAACCTTAAAGGAGGCCGTGGATTCCGCCTTTGAATCCTATGCTAAAAACTATAAGGATTCTATCTACTGTATCGGTTCCGCTTTAGGCCCCCATCCATTTCCTCTGATGGTACGTGATTTCCAGGCCGTCGTGGGATATGAGGCAAGGGACCAGTTCCTGGAGATGACAGGCATGTTCCCGGATGAGGTGTGCGCCTGCGTGGGCGGAGGCAGCAACTCCATCGGCATGTTCATTCCCTTCCTGGATGATCCCGTGGACATCACAGGAATCGAGCCATTGGGAAGAGGCGAGACTCTGGGCGACCATGCCGCTTCTATGAAATTCGGTGAAAAAGGCATCATGCACGGCTTTGAGAGTATTATGCTGAAGGATGTAAACGGTGAACCGGCTCCGGTTTATTCCATTGCCAGCGGCCTGGATTACCCGTCTGTCGGACCGGAACATGCTTTCCTGCATGACCTTGGCCGTGTTAAATATGAGACGGTGGGGGATGAGGAGGCCATGGAGGCCTTCTTCAAGCTGTCCAGGTATGAAGGAATCATTCCGGCCATCGAAAGCTCCCACGCAGTCGCTTACGCGATGCGCAGGGCAAAAGAGAAAAAACTTGGCTCCATCCTGGTATGCTTAAGCGGCAGGGGTGATAAGGATATCGATTATGTGGTTGAGCATTACGGATACGGAGAACAGTTTTTAGATTAAGGACACAAAAAGGAACCGTACACCAATGATTCGTTGGTGCATGGTTCCTTTAACAATTTCAGCAAAATAAAATAATGCAAAATAATTCTTCAAATTTTTTGACCTTCAATTCTAGGCCATCCGTTCTCCTATGGCATAAACATCATAAGCGCAGGCTTTCCCCCAATTTTCCCCTTTATCAGTGCAGCACAAAACAGGAAGAAAATATCCTTAACAAAATATCATTGTCATAATCGGAAATTTTCTTTGTTGGATTTTGTTCTACAGTATATGATACGATACAATTACACAAAAAAAAAGAGAGAAAATCCGTGTAAAATAAACATTTTTCACAAAACCAGCTAGAGAGAGGCGGGGATGAAATTGGACGACGTAATTTTAAAAAATGGTTTTGTCATGGACCCGGCCAATCAGGTTCGGGAACGGACGGACGTCGTTATCCACAAAGGAAAAATCAAGAAGATCGGCAGGGAGGAAACAGGGTCGGCAAAGCAGGTTATCAATACTGCGGGTTGTATCATTACCCCGGGCTGGATTGACCATCACACCCACCTGTATCCGCTTATCCCAAACGGAATTCCGGCTGAAGCCGTATGTTTTTCTTCCGGCGTCACCACAGCGGTGGACGCAGGGAGCACCGGATGCGGTACCTATGAGAAAAACCGCCCTGTGATAAAAAGCTGGCGCCTGGGAACAAAGGCCTACTTAAATGTCAGCTCCGCCGGCTTATCCACGCTGCCAAATCCGGAAAACGTGGATCCGAAGGACTTTGACGCCCCAGAAATCAAGCGGTTGTTTTCAGAATACGGAGACGAGCTGCTGGGCCTGAAGCTTCGGACCAGCAAGTCCATAGTGGGGAGCTTAGGGTATGAGCCGCTGCGCCGGACCGTTGATTTGGCCGACAGCCTGGGGGTTCCGGTGATGGTTCACTGTACGGATCCGCCGGGAACGATAGATGAGCTTTTGTCCATCTTGCGGCCGGGAGATATTCTCACCCATATGTATCAAAACATTGGCGACACAATTCTTGCCGGCGGCTTAGTTAAGGAAGCGGCATGGCAGGCCAGGGAACGGGGCATCCTGTTTGAAGCGGCCGACGCGCGGGCGCATTTCTCTTTTGATGTGGGCGAGGAAGCCGTGAAGGAGGGATTTCTTCCTGACCTGATCGGGACCGATCTGACCGCGTTCAGCATGTATCAGCGGCCTACCTCGTTTAATCTGGCCATGCAGGTTTCGAAGTATACATACATGGGCGTGGATATATATGAGGTCATCAGGCGCTGTACGGAGCTTCCGGCAAAAATTATGGGAATGCAGGGGGAAATCGGGACGCTGGCTCCCGGACGAAATGCTGATGTGACTGTGGTCAGACAGGAAACCCGGTACAATGAATTCGGAGACCGGCCGTATTACGACGAGAGCCGGAACATCCGAAAAGGAAACTTTATTTTTCATCCGGTACTAACACTCAAAAATGGTGAAATTGTCTACCGGGACATGACATTCTAAAGAAGACATTGTCTGAAACAAGAAAGAGGAGGAGAAGTAATGAAAGCGAAAAAAGGTTTAGCAATTGCAATGGCGGCACTGTTATCTCTGACAGCCCTGGCCGGATGTTCCGGCGGAGCAAAGGAGGCTCCCGCTGATCAGCAGAAAGCGGCTGATACCGCGGCAGGAGACACGAAGGCGGAGCAGCCTGATAATGCGGCAGCCGACGCAGACACACCCTGGCCGGAGAAAGCAGTGACTGTGACACTTCCCTATAACGCAGGAGGAGACACTGATACCTATTGCCGTCTGATGTGTCAAAAGCTGGAGAAAAAATTCGGACAGCCCTTCGTAGTTGTTAATATGACCGGAGGCAGCGGAATTGTAGCCGCCAAAACAATCATGGCCGAGAAGCCGGACGGTTACAACATCCTGTTTAACCACACAGGCGCGTCTCTCGTCCAGGAAGCTACAAAAACAGCGGATTTCTCTTATACGGATGACTTTACAAACGTAGCTACGGTGGCACAGGACAACACCTACACGCTGGTGTGCAAGACAAGCTCCGGATGGAACAATCTTGAAGAAATGATAGCCTATGCTAAAGAACATCCAGGCGAAGTCAGGTACTCCCAGGTTTACGGAAGCGTTACCCACTATGTCTGTGCAATGATTGAACAGAGCATGGGAATTGAGCTGAACAAGCTGGACGTAGGAACCGGAACAGCAGAACGTTTAGCAGCGTTCATGGGGGATCAGGTGGATCTTCTGGCTGTCAATTATATGAATATCAAGGATTATGTTGAGAACGGCGACTTTATTGTGCTGGGTGTCTGCTCGGAAGAACGCTGCCCGGGTATGGAAGAATTCCCGACTCTGAAAGAACAGGGATACGATATCGTTTCTTCCAAGAACTATGAAATCAAACTTCCCAAGGGCGCGGATCCTGCAATTGTAAACAAACTCTCCGAGGCTATTAAGGAAGTAACCGAGGATCCTGACTTTAAAGAAACTCTGGAAAAATATTATGCCGTGCCATATTACCGCGACGCTGCTCAGATGAATGAGGAAGACAAGGCCGAGGTTGCAAAGCTGACCGAATTCTTTGCTGGGCAGTAGGGGGGAAGAAAGGAGTACACACCAATGACTAATAAACAGAGGGATTACGCGTGTTCGGTGCTGTTCCTGATTTTCGGTATCTTTATGTTTATCCAGTCCCTGTCCATCCATTCGATGATGGACAAGGACGTGGGGTCAGGTTTTGTCCCCAAGATCGTGGCTATGGCTATAATCGTAATCTCTGCGATTAAGCTGCTCCTCACCTTCTTATCTAAAAAGTCAGAGGAGGCCAAAAAGTCGGACGAGGACATAATGGGCGGTTTATTGACTATCGTCCTATTGGCTATCTATGTTGTACTATTTAAGCCTTTGGGATTTATTCTCTCCACGTTCATCTATCTTTTTTTCCAGATTACTCTGTTGAGTACGGAAAAGAACCGCAACTTAATTCTGTTTGGCATCATCTCCGTAGTAGCGCCGGTAGTGATTTACGCACTGTTTGTGTATGTCATTAAAATGCCGCTGCCCACGGGACTGCTCAGCTTTTAGGAAGGAGGAAGAAAAATGGTATTAGAGGCCTTTACTCTCGTATTTCAACCGATGTGCCTGCTGCTCATACTGATAGGCGTAATCGTCGGTATCATATTCGGCTCAATCCCCGGCCTGTCGGCAACGATGGCGGTGGTTCTGTTTCTTCCGATGTCCTTCGGAATGACGCCGATGAACGGAATCTCACTTCTGGTTGGTTTATATCTGGGAGGAATTTCAGGCGGACTTATCTCTGCCATCCTGCTGAAAATCCCCGGCACCCCGTCTTCCATCTCCACCGTATTTGACGGCGGGCCAATGGCGGATAAGGGAGAAGCCGGAAAAGCGCTGGGAGTCGGCATTCTCTACTCTTTTATCGGCGGCATGATCAGTATCTTTGCTCTGATGTTCATATCCCCGTACCTTGCTGCCGTAACGCTTAAATTTACTCCCGTGGAGTATTTCTCCATCGCTATTTTTTCGCTGACTATCATTGCCAGCTTATCGGGAAATTCCTTAATAAACGGCCTTATCGCCGGTCTATTTGGAATCGCCCTCTCTATGGTAGGAATGGCTCCTATCGATGCGCTGACCCGTTTTACCTTTGGTCAGTACCAGCTTCTCTCCGGCTTTGATATTGTAGTAATATTGATAGGCGTGTTTGCAGTTACGGATATCATTAAGGCAGGCTTTGACCGGAAACACCTGGCCGACAAGATGAGCAAAACATCCTATGAGCTGAAGGGATTTGGCATCAGCCTGAAGGAGTTTAAGGAACAGTTTGTCAACATGATCCGTTCCGCTCTCATCGGAATCGGAATTGGAATCCTGCCCGGTATCGGCGGTTCCACATCAGGACTTTTAGCCTACACGGCGGAAAAAAATTCTTCCAAGCACCCGGAGAAGTTCGGAACCGGTATTATTGATGGAATAATCGCTTCTGAAACCTCCAACAATGCTGTAATCGGCGGTTCCCTGATTCCGCTGCTCACCATGGGAATTCCCGGAAACACAGTGACGGCTATATTTCTGGGCGGACTGACCATCCATGGTATTTCTCCGGGACCCCTGATTTTCCAGAAGAGCGGGAAATTTGTATACGGTATCTTCCTGGCCCTGATCGTGGCAAACATATTTATGCTGATATTTGAGCGGGCCGGCCTGAGAATTTTTGTTAAGCTCCTGGATATTCCCAAGCACCTGCTGCTGCCCATCATCATGATTTGCTGCGTGGTCGGAGCGTATTCAAGCAACTCCCGTATCTACGACGTGTGGTGCGTCCTGGGATTCGGACTTTTGGGAATCCTGTTTAAAAAATTAAAAATTCCTACAACGCCTCTTATCATCGGCTTCATTCTGGGATCTATGGCGGAAGAAAATCTGCGGCGTGCGCTTCAGGCAAGCGCGGGCAACTGGTCCGTGTTTGTGACCAGGCCAATTTCACTGGCGTTCCTGCTGATAGCCGCATTCTCCGTACTGATGACGTTCAGGAAGCAGATGAAACAAAAGGCAGCTCCGGTTGAGGAAGAAGAATAACCGGCAAACGGCATCAGAGGATATCTATTTTATAAACAAGAGCAGGCATATCGTTCGACTGAGAATGGTATGCCTGTTTTTTTATTTAATGTCTGCTATCCTAATCTGTCAACTTAACCGAAATAAAATAACTCTTCAAACTTTTTATCTAATGCAATACACAGGAGTAAGGCCAGTTTCGCAGTAGGATTAAACTGGCCTGTCTCAATATAGCTGATTGTCTGTCTCGATACGCCGACCATGGCCGCCAGCACTCCCTGGGATATGCCTTGTTCGGCTCTGGCTGTTTTCAGCCGGTTTTTCAGTATTAATTCATGTTCCATCGTTAAACCCGTCAAAATAATCCCATCACATACTGTACCAGACAGAACAGAGAGCTGATTCCCCATGCCACGCCAAGGAAGAGATTACTTTTGTCCTTCAATTCTTTCCATACATAAAGATTGTAAACGCATGCCATCAGTCCCCATACGGCGTAAACGTCATAATAGGACTCTCCCGCACGCAGCTTTACAATCGTGAGAAGTATGCACAGGGCAATTCCTGCCGTCAGTGAATTCTTACATCCCGTCCTTTGGACCTGCTGCTCCATCTCATCGGGTTTATTCCCCTTTTGATTTTGCACTTTGCGTAAAATTTCTTCTTTATCCATATTGTTCACCCCTGAAATTCTGTCCGCGGAATTGTCAAGTTTTCTTTACATCTTTATTATACTGTTAAGAAGGGAAAGCTGTCAAGTTTTCTTTGCTTTTAGTTTCACTTTTTGAATCCTTTCTCCTCTTTCTTAACTTTTTCCACTCAACTCTCAGGCTGGAATCTTGCCCGCATTAAAAAATACACAGAGGCCATGAAATATAACCTGAAACATTTTTCAGAATTGATGGAGCAGGCAGATGCACTCGCGAAAAATAAGGATGAGCTTCTCAAAGAAAGTGATGATTTACAGTTCCGCCCTACATCAGATTTAACAAGATCCCCATCCTCTGAGGAGGTGCAGGAAATCGTCCATGAGATTTACGATAAAAAATTCGGCAACGGCGCTTCAGAGTTTACAGCATGCTGCTTTTTGGCATGGCGTGAACAGTAATGCCGCCTGATTTTACGCCGCGTATGGTAGCTGACTTGAAAAAGTAAATTCCAGTGCAAAG
>NZ_KE992897.1 GCF_000466485.1 [Clostridium] symbiosum ATCC 14940
CCGCTGGCCGTACCGGCGGCGTCCTCACCTGCTTTATTAAATTTCAGCCGCATATAACGTATCAGCCATCTGCCGTCCTCCTGAACCAGCCGGACTTGAATATTCCAGTTCTGTGTGAATGAGGTACCATCAACAGGAGTAAAGTTAACCTGAAAGGTTCCATACAGGCTGATATCCCCCAAAGAAGAATCCAAAGTTTCAAATTCCGGAGAAGAGATATGGATAGAGCCTTCAAAATCAGGGTTCTGATTGTGGAAGGCAGTGAACTGCCGCAATTGGACTGCCTGGTTATACGCCTCATTGGTAAAATACGGCTGGTATTGTGTTTCAAATTGCTTGATCAGTTCATCCAGATCCGAAGTCTGGGCGGGAATACCGGAAGTGATATTTTCTAATACTTTCTCCACCGTCCGTTCCGGCGCGAGGGTGTGCCGGCGGTAAGAGAACACGCCGGCCGCCGCCAGAACCGCTGTACAGATGATACTGATAAGGATATATTTTTTAAAAGACTCATTATGAAACAGTTTCTTCATTTTCTTTCCCCTCTTTTTCATCAGATTCCGGTGAATTGCCGTTCTTTATACGATCTGACAGGCATCCTGCGCGTCTCTGTCAATAGTTCCCTGTTTAAGCATACATTGTTAAGGATACTTTATCACAGACTGCAGCCGTCTTCAATGGCTCATAATTGTATTCATAAAAATTTAACTTGACATAAGTTAACTAACTAATTATCATATAGTTAATTATTAGAGAGCTAACAAGGAGGAAAAAGAATGAATGATAATTTTCATGATGGTTCGGAGACACGCAACCAGAAACTGGTAGAAAAATATATTATGGCTAATAAACTGCACAGGATGTATTTGGAAAGAGAGCTGAACAAATCAGGCGTTTACCGGAGCCAGCATCAGATCCTGATGTTTATTTCAAAGTTTCCCAACGCCTCGCAGAAGGAAATAGCCAACCGACAGCATGTGTCCACGGCAACGATTGCAGTCTCCCTGAAGAAGATGGAAAAGGGAGGATATATCAGCCGCGTGACGGATAAGGATGATAACCGCTACAATCAGATATGCATTACTCCCAAGGGGCAGGCGGTTGTGGAGGTAAGCGAAAAGATATTTAAGAAGGTGGAAAATGCTCTTTTTGCCGGTTTTACTGATGAGCAGTTGGATCAGTTTGAGGAGTATCTGGATAAAGTGCGCCTCAATTTGGAATATCTCTTCCAGGAAAGTGATATAAAGACAGGGCAGGAATAGGTAGTGTCAAGTAATCTATGAAAAAACGGAG
>NZ_KE992898.1 GCF_000466485.1 [Clostridium] symbiosum ATCC 14940
GACGCGTCCTCCCAACCTCAGTTAAATCTCCATCTAATCGAAAATGAGCGAAATGAAGACCGTTTAAATTCTTCCGGTCTCCATTCCGCTCATTTAAAATATACAATTTCATATAAACATCAAGTATAAATATATCTGCGGCAGGGTACGCCCCCGGGACGAAAGACTCGTATACACACCGCACTGTCCGCCGGCCGTACCGGCGGCGTCCTCACCTGCTTATTTAAAATATTTCACACCGGATTCAAATATCTTCATATCCTGCTCACCGTAAATATTCACAGCCACACCGTCGCCGCGTCTCTCCGAATGGCCCATCTTACCATAGATGCGGCCATCCATGCTGGTAATACCCTCAATTGCCATATATGAGCCGTTCGGATTCCATTCTTCGTCCATCGTCGGATTACCGGCCGGATCGACATACTGGGTTGCTACCTGCCCGTTTGCATAAAGTGTATTGATCCACTCATCACTTGCCACAAAACGGCCCTCACCATGTGAAAGCGGGTTCACATAGACGCCTCCCAGCTCTGCTTCCCGGAGCCAGGGGGATTTATTCGATACAACCTTCAGATATGCCATTTTGGAAATATGGCGGCCGATGTTGTTCATCGTCAGTGTCGGTGAATCGGCCTTCTGCGGCTCAATTTTTTCACCCGGGAGAAGTCCGAGTTTAAGCAGAGCCTGGAATCCGTTGCAAACACCTAAAATCAGTCCGTCTCTTTCCCCCAGCAGCTTCTCCATCTCCTCCTGCATCACTGCATTCCTGAATACGGTTGCAAAGAATTTAGCGGAACCGTCCGGCTCGTCGCCGGCGGAGAAACCGCCCGGGAACATTATAATCTGGGAACGGCTGATTGCCTTCCTGTATTCCTCGATGGAATCACGGATATCGGAAGCTCCCCTGTTACAAAAGACTTTGACAATCACATCGGCGCCTGCGCGTTCAAACGCCTTGGTACTGTCGTATTCGCAGTTTGTACCCGGCATAACCGGTATAAATACTGTTGGTTTTGCCACTTTATTCTTACAGATATGGATGGAATCCGTCTTAAACAGTTCATTCCTTACCTCTGTCTGTTGAATACCTGAACAGGTCGGGAATACCTTTTCGAGTGTGTTAGTCCAGGCATTCAGGGCTTCTTCCATCGTGATTACGGTATTGCCATATTCAAATGTCTCTTTATCCGTCACTTCACCGATCACCGTATAGGAAATGGACAGTTCACCCACTTTTCCGTCCGGCACTTCGCAGACGATATTACCCCAGCCCGGCGCGAAGAAGTCCCGAGAATCTACATTATGCTCAATTCTGACACCAAGTTTATTGCCAAATGCCATTTTGCTGACTGCCTCGGCGGCTCCGTGTCCCTCCACCGCATAAGCGGAAATAATCTTCCCTGCTTCCATATCTTTATAGAGCTTGTCATAGCCGTCCATCACCTGGCTGTATACAGGAAGATCATACTGATCCTTCTCTATTGTGAAAAGTACAATCTTGCTTCCGGCTTTCTTAAACTCGGGTGAAACCACATGCTGCTTGTCGGATATATCAACGGCAAAGGATACCAGTGTCGGCGGTACATTGATTTCGCCGTGTTCCTCGTCGTTAAAGGTGCCTGACATGCTGTCCTTTCCTCCGATGGAAGGAAGGCCGAAGCCAATCTGCGCATTATAAGCACCCAGCAATGCGGAGAATGGGGTTCCCCAGCGTTTCGGATCCTCTGTCATGCGCTTAAAGTACTCCTGGAACGTGAAACGGATCTTCTTGTAGTCCCCGCCGCCCGCGGCAATCTTAGCTACGGAGTCCAGAACTGCATAGACGGCGCCGTGGTATGGGCTCCAGCTGGAGAGATACGGATCATAACCATAGCTCATCATCGTAACGGTATCACAGCTGCCCTTTTCCACCGGGAGCTTTGCTATCATTGACTGTGTCTCCGTAAGCTGGTATTTACCGCCGTAAGGCATGAATACACTTGCTGCGCCGATAGAACCGTCAAACATCTCCACAAGGCCTTTCTGGGAGCAGACATTTAAACCGGACAGCATCTTCAGCCATGTTTCTTTTACATCGCCGATTTCTTTTTTCTCAAACAAATTGCCTGTCCTGACCGGAACTTCCACAGTGACGGAAGCTTCCTGATGGGCTCCGTTTGTATCCAGAAATGCACGGCTTAAATCTACAATCGTCTTTCCTCTCCAGTTCATCACCAGTCTTGGCGACTCTGTCACTACGGCTGCCGGAACGGCCTCCAGGTTTTCTTCCGCCGCAAATGCAAGCATCTTATCTACGTCTTTCGGGTCCACCACTACAGCCATTCTTTCCTGGGATTCGGAGATCGCAATTTCCGTACCGTCCAGGCCGGCATACTTCTTCGGAACAGAATCAAGATCAATCTTAAGTCCGTCGGCCAGCTCGCCGATGGCAACCGATACGCCGCCCGCACCAAAATCGTTACATTTTTTTATTAAAGAGCTGACTTCCGGACGGCGGAACAGCCTCTGTAATTTTCTTTCTGTAGGAGGATTTCCTTTCTGTACCTCGGCTCCGCACACCTCAATGGATGCCTCCGTATGTACTTTGGAGGATCCGGTAGCTCCGCCGATTCCGTCACGGCCGGTGCGGCCTCCCATTAAAATGATTACATCGCCCGGATCTGAAGTCTCGCGGATTACATTCTTTCTGGGCGCAGCTGCCATAACGGCGCCAATCTCCATTCTCTTCGCAACATAATCAGGATGGTAAATTTCTTTTACATAGCCGGTTGCCAGGCCAATCTGATTTCCGTAGGAGCTGTAGCCGTGTGCGGCATCCGTCACAATCCGCTTCTGCGGAAGCTTGCCGTGAAGTGTCTCGGACATCGGCCTGGTGGGATCTGCCGCTCCTGTCACACGCATTGCCTGATATACATAGGTACGCCCTGACAGCGGATCACGGATGGCTCCGCCGAGACATGTGGCGGCCCCGCCAAAAGGCTCAATCTCCGTCGGATGGTTATGTGTCTCGTTCTTAAAGTTAACGAGCCACTCCTCTTCCTGTCCGTCAATGACAACAGGAACCACAATGCTGCATGCGTTAATCTCTTCCGATTCTTCCAGATCCTCGAGTTTTCCCTCTTTGCGAAGCTTTCTCATTGCCATCAGAGCCAAGTCCATCAGGCAGACAAACTTATCATCACGCCCTTTAAAGATTTCTTCCCTGTCAGCCAGATACTGACGGTAGGATGCCTCGATCGGCTCATTGTAATCACCATCCGTAAATTCCACATTCTTAAGCTCTGTCTGGAATGTGGTATGGCGGCAGTGATCAGACCAGTATGTATCGAGAACCCGGATTTCCGTAACGGACGGGTCCCTCTTCTCTTCATTTTTAAAATAATTCTGGATATGAAGGAAATCTTTAAAGGTCATAGCCAGGTTCAGGGAGCTGTAAAGCTCACCCAAGCTGTCCTCTGCAAAATCACAGAAGCCCTCAAAAATTTTAACGTCTTCAGGCTGGTCAAATACAGTAACGAGCGTGGCCGGTTTCGGATTATTATTCTCCCTGGAATCCACCGGGTTAATGCAGAGGGATTTGACGGCCTCTGCCTGCTCTTTCGTCAAGGTTCCCGAAATGACATAGGTAGTAGCCGATTTGATAACCGGATTCTCTTCCTCATTCAGAAGCTTTACACATTGTTCAGCAGAGTCTGCTCTCTGATCAAACTGCCCAGGCAGGTATTCAACGGTAAATATGGTATCTCCCTCTTCAGACGGAAAGCTTTCTTCATATACAAAGTCCACCGGCGGCTCAGAAAAAATTGTAACCAGCGCCTCTTTATAAACCTCTTCAGATACATCCTCCACATCATAACGGATTAATACGCGGACATCTGTGATTGTGCCGATCCCCAGGTAATTTTCGATCTCCTGGCGCAGTTCTTTCGCCCTTACGGCATATTCCGGTTTCTTCTCAACGAAAATTCGTCTTACACTCATTAAAGTACCTCCTAGTTTTTCTGCTGGCAATTTCTATTGACACTGCATATATTGAAAAAGACAGACGCCTTCTGTCAGTCATCTGCCTTAATCATACACAAGTTTTATAGATTAGTAAAATTAATATATCTAATATTTTTTATTAACAATACTTATTTGTTTTCCCGCTTCGGATGGCCGGTAAATGGCTGGTCCGGTTCAGCTCCAGAAGTGTGCCAAGCCCGGTGTCTTTTTCATAATCTATGACCGTGATACTGGCATTCCTGACAATAATCTCACGCTTTTCTTTCTGGTTTCTGAGAAGGTAGTCGATGAGATAGACAAGGATGCCGCCGTGGGCTACGATTACCGCATTGCCGCCCTCCGTATCCCTGAGTACCCGTTCAACCGCAGACCGGCTGCGCGCGCGGCAGGACAGCCTGCTTTCTCCTCCCGTCGGCGCTGCCGCGGCAGGATTCATCTCCCACCGCCTGTAATCATCCGGATACTTTTCTTCAATCTCCTTCCAGGTACAGCCCTCCCACAGTCCGAAATCCACTTCCTTAAGCTCCGGCAGCACAGTTACAGGCAGTCCCATTTTCCCTGCCACAATCTCCGCCGTCTGTTTGGCCCTGAGAAGGGGACTTGAAAAGAGTGCCCGAGCCTCACAATGCTCCATGGCCTTTGCCAGAAATCCGGCCTGTTCCATACCGTCCTCATTGAGCAAAACATCCGTCTTTCCCTGTATTTTTCCTTCTATGTTCCATTTTGTCTGTCCATGACGCAGTAAGTAAAATTTCATATCCCGGCTGTCCCTACTCTCCGCTGACGCTCATCGCATCCAGGGTCAGCTTCATGATATCTTTTATCTCCTGCTCCGTCATCTTCATCCGTTCGGCCAGTTCTTCCACCGTTGCCTCGCGTCCGAGTTCTTCCGCCATCCCTGCCGATATATCCTTTAAGACATTGACACGGGCCAGCATCTCCTCCTCTACCTTATATTCCGTATTCTGAAGCTCAAGAGCGTCTTCTATCATCCTTCGGATGCGTTCCTCCGACTGGCTGTCAAAATCTCCCCCCTTGTATTCCTGCGCCGTAAGAAGCAGGGCGATATTCGCCTCCTGCACCAGATCGTTCATCGACAGGCCGCGATCCCTGTATTCTTCCGCCATTCTGACCGCACGGCCCAGTTTTCCTTCCACCAGCCGTTTCACGGCCGACTGGCTTCCCGCCAGTATCTCGTCCAGCAGTCTTTCTTCCTCTTCGGGTGAACATGGGGGAACCAATTTCAGTTCTTCCAGATAAAGCTGATAGAAATCTTCTCCTGATGTAAATTCTCTTTCGTCACCGGAATCACCGACTGCTAAAAAATCCTTCAAGCTGTCATTTGCCATGTTATCTGTTTCCTTCCTCATATTCTGTGTCAGGCATGCAGCCGCCTGATTATTTTAAATACAATAGCCCTCTCCATCACCATCGGCTGTGAGTGGGCAAAAAACACAATGCCGTCCGTCGGAGCCAGAAGCCGGCTTATCACCTCTCCGCTCCCCGGCTCAATGATTGTCGCCATCAAATCACCTCTGAGGACCTCGGCCCCCGGCCAGGTCTCCCGTCTGAAGAATCCGGCCCGGTCTGTCTTTACATTCGTCAAATCCTCTTCGCGGATAACACTGGCAATATATCCGCTGTGACTGCTGTAACGGATAATCCCCATTCTTGTCAGAAAGCGCAACACGCTGGATGCGGCCTGCCTGGCCGACGGCTCATTCACCGCTTCCGTGGAGGCAGAATACACGGTAAATGCGTTCGTTCCATTCATCTGCCAGTTATAATTCAAAGTCGCCGTATCATAGGGCGTGGGTTTGCGCATTACCACATACGGCAGCCCAAAGAGATTTGCGAGGCCCGGATTGTGATATCCCGTCTCCATCATTCTCACATGTGGGACATAGTCCCCTGTCATATAGAGACTGCCAAACTGTATCCCATATCCGTAATCCTTCACTTTATCAAAAACTCCGGCAGCCAGCCTTTTTGTCGTCTCGCCGGTTGCATCCCCAGGAAAAAGCCGGTTAATATCGGAATTATCGGTAGACCAGAAATGTTTCCCGACGTTCATGGCCGGATAATTGACGGATGGGATCACCAGAATCTCATTATCCCCCACGATACCGCCGTGCAGCTCAATATCCTTGAGCAGCTTGACCAGCAGAGAACAGATGTAGAGCTGCTGTACTTCATGGCCGCGCAGCGAACCCACGATACAGGCTGCCTTCACTCCGTTTTTACCAAAACGGTATCCGTATATATTAAAATCATCCCTGTGGATGTTCTTCATAGAATAAATCAGTTCCTGTCTCATCGGCCGCCACCTCCCAGAATCCTGGCAATCAGAGAACCTCTCTCCACCATCGGGTAGGCCCTAAGTGTAAAGATTAATCCGTCGCAGGGAGCATACAGCCGCTCTTCCACAGTTCCCTCCAGCGGATTGACAATCTCGCCGATTATCTCACCCTTTTTTATATCATTCCTGTGTTTAACCTTTGGTACGAAGAGGCCTGATTTTTCCGCATTGACAAAACCGACTTCCCCGCCCAGGGAGACCACCGGCTCCTTCGGCGTAATCACCGGCCCGGCCCAGATTCCCAAATCCTTCATCAGGCAAAAGATACCGTCTACGAGCTGAAAACAGAACTTCTCCGTGATTCTCATGCCGACCCCCATCTCCACAACGAGAGTTGGGACGCCAATCATGTTCAGTGTATGGGCAAGCGTTGATTCGAGTACTGTGGACGCGTGATGCACCCAGACAAATTCCGTGTTCAGTCGTCCGGCATATTTAAGAAGGCTGCCGGAAGTGCTTTCATTAAGACGCACCTGCGGGATTTCCCTGATATAGATATTGCTTGCATGGACATCTATACACATATCGGCGCCAGCCAGGTCTTTGACAATCATCCCGGCAACCAGTTCCGCCACAGAGCCGTCGTCCGTCCCCGGGAAAATCCGGTTCATATCCACGTCAAACACAGGAAATGCCCTTGTAATCGTATCCAGCCCCAGCGGATTCAGCGCCGGATAAATCTCAACCGTTCCCTTTAAATAATGGATCTGTTCCCGGATTCTTCTGTTCAGTTCATAACAGACGTACTGTCCCTCAAGCTCATCACCGTGGGTTCCCGTCACCACACAAAACCTTTTTTCACTGCCTGTCACCTGTTCCGGAGTGATAACGTTCTTCCGGATTAAAAGTTTTTCATTTACAGGCAGCTCTAAAGAAGCTACTGTCTTTATCATCTGCGTTTTCCTCTGTATCTAAATGCTGGATCTGAAAATTCCTCTTCGGAATATTCTATCAAAAAACGGCAGGATAGTAAAGATGGAGATTTAGTTAAGCAGGTGAGGACGCCGCCGTAGGCCAGCGGACGGGGTGGTGAAGTGTGTATATGAGTCTTTCGTCCCGGGGGATGATTGTCGTGGTTTGGGACTGCGGGCGAAGATAA
>NZ_KE992899.1 GCF_000466485.1 [Clostridium] symbiosum ATCC 14940
GATAATCTTCCCCCGGGACGAAAGACTCATATCCCCCCCCGTCCGCCGACCGTTCCGGCGGCGTCCTCACCTGATTAACTATATAACATTGCCTGTGAACAGTAACGTTCCGGGAACAGTTATCCGGTGGATCAATAACTGCCCGTACATGCCGGGTATATCCCAGCCTGCACGGGCAGTATATTTCCTGTAAATGCAAAGACCTGTCTGAACGGTTACTTATCTGCTCTCTTCCACAAATCTTCTGATATTGGAAGCATTGACATATTTCTTCACTTCTCCGTCTCGTCCCACCTGGACCAGAGTTGGCGCCTGCATTATGCCAAAGCGGTCGGAAAGCTCCGGATTCTCCTCCGCATCCACTACCTCATACTCCCTGTCCTTTAAAAATTCCTTTGCCATGCGGCAATTGGGACAGGTTTTTGTGGTAAAGAGGTAAATTCCCTCTTTGGCGCCGCTCTCAGCCCAGTCTGCGCTTTTCTCCGGCTCCAGGACAAACGTTGTTCCGTTTTTGAGAACGGAGCGTGTGATATCGTAAGACTTTCTGTCTTTATATTCCTGTGTCTTGCCTTCGTTCCAGTTCTGTACCGGACGGTAGTAACCGGTAATACGGCTGTATACCTCCGCCTTTCTGCCGCAGACAGGACAGGTAAAATGCTCCCCTATCAGATAGCCGTGATCCTGGCAGATAGAGTAGGTCGGCGACAATGTATAGTACGGAAGTTTGTAATTCTCGGCAATCGTCCTCACCAGCTTGGATGCCGATTTCCAGTCGGGCAGCTTTTCTCCGAGGAATGCATGGAATACCGTTCCGGAGGTATAGAGAGTCTGGATTTCATCCTGCACGTCGAGCGCATCGAAAATATCTGTCGTATATCCCACCGGAAGATGGGAGCTGTTGGTATAATACGGCGTTTCTCCCGGTTCACCTGCCGTAATAATGTCCGGGTAACGCTTTCTGTCATGCTTCGCCAGACGGTAGGAGGTTGACTCAGCCGGTGTTGCCTCCAGATTGTAAAGATCTCCGTAAAGCTCCTGGTAATCGGCCAGGCGCTCCCTCATATGGTTCAGCACATCCTTCGTAAAAGTCTGTGTCTCCTCATGGGTCATGTCCTTCCGCAGCCATCTCGCATTGAGTCCGGCTTCGTTCATGCCCAATAAGCCGATAGTGGAAAAATGGTTAGCAAAGGTGCCCAGGTACTGTTTGGTATATGGATAAAGCCCGTTATCAAGCAGCTTGGTGATAACTTCCCTTTTAATTCTCAGGGAGCGGGCCGCAATGTCCATCATATGGTCGAGGCGTCTGTAGAAGTCCTCCTCATTTACCGCCAGATAGGCAATTCTCGGCATATTGATTGTGACGACGCCGACGGAACCGGTACTCTCTCCTGAGCCGAAGAAACCGCCTGTCTTTTTGCGGAGCTCGCGCAGATCCAGCCTCAGACGGCAGCACATGCTCCTGACATCACTGGGCTGCATATCGCTGTTGATATAATTTGAAAAATAAGGCGTTCCGTATTTTGACGTCATCTCAAACAGGAGACGGTTATTCTCCGTATCGGACCAGTCAAAATCCTTGGTGATGGAATAAGTCGGTATCGGATACTGGAACCCGCGCCCGTTGGCATCCCCCTCGACCATCGTCTCAATAAATGCCTTATTGATCATATCCATCTCCGGCTTGCAGTCCTTATATTTGAAATCCACCTCTTTGCCGCCGACAATGGCGTTCATCTCCGCCATATCCTCCGGTACGGTCCAGTCCAGAGTGATATTGGAGAACGGCGCCTGGGTTCCCCAGCGGCTCGGGGTGTTAACACCGTAGATAAATGACTCAATACATTTCTTTACGGCATCATATGATAAATTATCTACTTTTACGAAAGGTGCAAGGTATGTATCAAAAGAGGAAAATGCCTGCGCTCCGGCCCACTCGTTCTGCATGATTCCCAGGAAGTTTACCATCTGGTTGCAAAGTACGGAAAGGTGTTTGGCCGGTGAGGAAGTAATCTTACCCGGAATGCCGCCCAGGCCCTCCGTCAGAAGCTGCTTTAATGACCAGCCTGCACAGTAACCCGTCAGCATGGACAGATCGTGCAGATGGATATCCGCTTCCCTGTGTGCCTCCGCTATCTCATGATCGTATATTTCAGAGAGCCAGTAGTTGGCGGTTACCGCTCCTGAATTGCTTAAAATAAGACCTCCCACAGAATAGGTAACGGTGGAGTTCTCCTTTACCCGCCAGTCCTCCACCTGGACATAGCTGTTCACAACATCCTTATAATCCAGGATCGTCGCTTTCATGTTACGGATTTTTTCTCTCTGCTTTCTATATAGAATATAAGCCTTGGCAACTTCCGTATAGCCTGTCTGTTCCAGCACATGCTCCACACTGTCCTGGATCTGCTCCACGCTGACTTTCCCATCCGTCATTTTGGATTGAAAATCGGCTGTTACGCGGAGAGACAGCAGTTCCAGGATCTCCTGATTGTAGTCATTCTTCGTCGCCTTAAAGGCCTTCTTAATTGCATTGGTAATCTTTCCCAGATTAAAGTCCGCCACTTCTCCGTCACGCTTTATCACGCTGATCATGTTCCTTACTCCTTTCATTCCCATCCTCACTAGGGTTCGTATCCAATTATAGCAGATGGCATAATAAAACACAATATCTGGTTTCATAATATTTAGAATACCAGATATTGTAGTATAATGGTTCGGATGGGGGAGATTTAGTTAAGCAGGTGAGGACGCCGCCG
>NZ_KE992900.1 GCF_000466485.1 [Clostridium] symbiosum ATCC 14940
CGGCGTCCTCACCTGCTTAACTAAATCTCCATTTAAACCAGAATATTTGTTCGACACACCTTGCATTGCTTAAACTGGTATGGTATGATATTGTGGATAGCAGGTTCTGGTAAAAACATCTCGGAACCGGCAGCAAACCGGCGCAGAGATGCCGGACGGCCTCTGCAGCAGGGGCGTAAGTGAAGTATGCATAAGGAGAAAACCGTGATTTCATATGTTAAAGGTGCTTTGGCGGAAAAGTCGGGAGACAGGATTGTAGTGGAAGCAGGTCCGGTAGGACTGGGAATCTACGTACCGCTGTCCGTTCTGGAGGTGCTGCCGCCTCTGGGAGAAGAAGTGAAGATATATACATACCTTCAGGTCCGGGAGGATGATCTCAGCCTTTATGGTTTTTTGAACCGCCAGGATTTGGACATGTTCAGGCGACTGATAGGAGTGAACGGAATCGGGCCTAAGGGAGCGTTAGGAATCCTGTCGGCTCTGAGTCCGGATGATCTGCGTTTGGCAATTCTGACGGGCGATGCGAAGGCAATTTCAAAGGCCCCGGGAGTCGGCGCCAAGACGGCCCAGAGAATTATCCTGGATTTGAAAGATAAAGTCAGTGCGGAAGAAATGCTTGCTTCCGTCGCAGATACGGAAGAAAGAACTTCCGTGCCCCTCATGCAGGAGGCGGGCAGGGAAGCAGCCACGGCACTGGTGGCTCTGGGTTATTCAAACCTGGAGGCATCGAAGGCGGTGAAGAATGTGCAGATAACAGAGGATATGGATGCGGAGGCAGTGCTCAGGGCATCACTGAAGTATCTGGCATTTTTATAAGATTGGGAGAGCAGGAAGTGTAATATGAGCAGGAGAATTATAACAACTGAGATTACAGAAGAGGACAAGCGCATAGAAAGCAGCCTGCGGCCCCAGTATTTAGATGAATATATAGGCCAGGAGAAGATAAAGTCTACGCTGAAGGTTTTTATTGACGCAGCCAAATCGAGGGGAGAGGCTCTTGACCATGTCTTGTTTTACGGCCCTCCGGGACTCGGCAAGACGACACTCTGCGGCATTATTGCGAATGAGATGGGCGTAAAGATGAAGGTGACCTCAGGACCGGCGATTGAAAAACCGGGGGAGATTGCGGCGATTCTGAACGGGCTTCAGGAAGGTGATGTCCTGTTTGTGGACGAAATCCACCGGCTGAACCGCCAGGTGGAAGAGGTGCTTTATCCGGCGATGGAAGATTACGCGATTGACATCATGCTGGGGAAGGATTCCACGGCGCGATCCATCCGGCTTGAGCTTCCGAAGTTCACCCTGGTGGGAGCAACGACGCGGGCGGGCCTTCTTACGGCACCCCTCCGGGACAGATTCGGTATCATTCAGAAGATGGATTTCTATATGCCGGAGGAATTAAAGACGATTATTCTCCGCTCTGCCGGAGTCATGAAGGTGGAGATAGATGAGAGGGGCGCATATGAGATTGCAAGGCGCTCCAGAGGGACGCCGAGACTTGCCAACCGTCTGTTGAAACGGGTGCGGGATTTTGCCCAGGTTAAGTACGAAGGTGTGATTACAAAAGAGGTTGCCGATTTTGCCCTGGATATACTCGATGTGGATAAGCTGGGACTGGACAATAACGATCGGGCTATTCTGACGATTATGATTGAGAAATTTTCGGGAGGCCCTGTAGGCCTCGATACATTGGCCGCGGCGCTGGGAGAGGATTCCGGAACGCTGGAGGATGTCTATGAGCCGTATCTTCTGATGAACGGTTTTATCAACCGGACACCGAGGGGAAGGGTGGCTACGGAAGCCGCGTATCATCATCTGGGCCTGGGATAAAAAGTAAATGAATATTACGAATGAAAGAGAAGATGGAGAAAAGATGGGTTCCAAGAATTATACAGACGTTTTAATTGCCGGAAAAATATATACGCTTGGCGGCCTGGAGGAAGAGACATACCTTCAGCAGGTAGCCAGCTATCTGAATGACAAGATTGCCGGACTGCATAGACAGGACGGCTTCAGAAAGCAGCCGGAGGATTATCAGAATGTTATGACATACTTGAATATTGCCGATGATTATTTCAAGGAGAGAGAGCATGCCGGACTTCTGGCGGTTCAGAAGGAAGAACTGGAGAAGGAGACATACCGCCTGAAACATGAACTGGTAAGCACCCAGATGAAGCTGGAAGCGATGAGAGCGGAGCTGGAAAAGTATAAAGCGCTGGAAACTCTGGAACATTCCCGCGGTAAAGAAGCGGAAAAAGAGGAGCAGGCCAGGAAGTAAGGCCGGAAAGCAGCGCGTACATTTACAGATGAAAGAGGCTGATGGAAACGAAATTCTTTAACAGGATTCGTAATACATCAGCCTGTCGTCTTTTTTAGAAAATGGAGTTGGATATTATGAAAAACAAGGTGGAAATTCTGGCTCCGGCCGGTTCTTTTGAAAGTATGAAAGCAGCGGTGGCAGCCGGTGCGGATGCCGTTTATATCGGCGGGAGCCGATTTGGCGCCAGGGCCTATGCCGATAATCCCGGTGAAGATATGCTGCTTGAGGCTATTGATTATGCGCATCTGCATGGATGCAGACTCTATCTGACTGTCAATACACTGGTTAAGGAAAAAGAACTGGAAGGACTTTATGAATATCTGGAACCGTACTACAGGCAGGGGCTGGATGCGGCGATTGTTCAGGATATGGGAGTGTTTTCCTATATAAAGGAGAAGTTTCCGGATTTACCGGTGCATGCCAGTACCCAGATGACGATAACCGGCCCTCAGGGAGCCGGACTGATGATGGGGCTGGGGGCATCCCGTATCGTTACGGCGAGAGAGCTGTCTCTGCAGGAGATCCGAAAGATATATGAGCAGACCGGAGCAGAGATAGAAAGCTTTGTCCACGGAGCCCTTTGCTACTGTTATTCCGGCCAGTGCCTGTTCAGCAGCCTGATCGGAGGAAGAAGCGGAAACAGGGGCAGATGCGCGCAGACCTGCCGTCTTCCGTTTGAAGTGAAAAGGGATGGAAAAACGTTAAATAATAAAGAGGAACGGTATGTTCTCAGCCTGAAGGATCTCTGTACTCTCGATATTCTGCCGGAACTGGTGGAGGCAGGTATCTATTCGATGAAAATCGAGGGCCGGATGAAGAGTCCGCGCTATACGGCAGGGGTGGTCAGCATATACAGAAAGTATGTGGATCTGTACCTGGAAAAGGGGAGGAAAGGCTACCGCGTCGAGAAGGAAGACCGGCAGAGGCTGTTGGATCTTTTCGACCGGGGCGGACAGACGGAGGGGTACTACCGGCAGCATAACGGACGCGATATGGTGGTTATGAAGGAAAAACCGTCATTCCGCCAGGAAAACAGAGAACTGTATCAGTACCTTGACGAGACGTATGTGGAGGCAGAACTGAAGGAGCCGGTCAGCGGCACGGTTGCTGTAAAAGAGGGAGAACTGCTCTCACTGACACTCCGTTTCGAGAGAAACATGAGGGATGGACAGATGCCTGAGACGGTCGAAGTTACGGTAGCAGGTGAAGAGGCACAGCAGGCAAAGAATCAGCCTGTAACCGAGGAAAAAATCGCAAAGCAGATTGGGAAGACCGGAAATACTCCGTTTTATTTCAGGAAGCTTAATGTAGAGATGGAAGGCAATCCCTTTGTTCCTGTCCAGGAACTGAATGAGCTGAGAAGGCGGGGATTTGCCGCTTTGGAGGAAGAAATACAGTCATCCTTCAGACGGAAGATAAAGAAGCTGCCCCCGGAGAGGGAATCCGGAGCTTCGGAATGTAAAACTACCCCGGACATGTCTGAATCCGGAGCAGAGGATAAGGACGGCCTCGGAAAAGGACTTTACAGCCTGAACGTATCCGTTGAAGAGCCTGAACAGTTTGAGACGGTTCTGGAGGAGGGCAGCGTGGACGGCATTTATCTGGACAGCGCTCATTTTGACGCGGTTTTATGGAATGAGCTGGCAAACCGCTGCCATCATGCTGGGAAACGGTGTTTCCTGGTGCTGCCGCACATTTTCAGGGAAGAGGCTTTCCGTTATTTTGATGCGAACAAAGAGCTTCTGGCAAACGCCGGTTTTGACGGAGCCGTAATCCGGGCCTGGGAAGAGATTGGGCTTTTAAAGGAGTGGGCCGGGGAATATTCGCAGCTGAAAGACCTGACTCTGATCATGGATTATGGAATATATACGATGAACAGAGCCGCTGAGAAGATGACGGCAAAGATGGTTTCCGGTTTCCGGCACCGCCTGACGCTTCCGGTAGAGCTTAACAGCAGAGAACTTGAAGACATGGGATGCCGGGGCGGGGAATTGATTGTTTACGGCCGCCTTCCCATGATGGTGACGGCCCAGTGCATGAAAAAGACGGTGGATTCCTGTAAGAAAAAGCCGGAGCTGTTATTCCTGCGGGACAGGATGGGCAAGGAATTTCCGGTAAAGAATCATTGCCGTTTCTGCTATAATACGATTTATAATACAAGCCCGCTGTCACTTTTAAAGGACAGGCACAGGATTGACGGGCTGGGCCCGGAGAGCCTGAGGCTTAATTTTACGACGGAGAACCGGGAAGAAACCAGGGCGGTAATCAGAGCCTTTTCTGGCAGCTTTCTGGAGGGCAGAGAAACGGAACTCCCGGGTGAGTTCACGAGAGGCCATTTTAAACGAGGGATCGAGTAGGTGAGAGTGTGATTAATCTTGTTACAACATTATCAAAGTATCTGATGATACTGCTGATAGCAATTTACACATACTATAATTTCCGATTTTTTGCTATGCCGGATGAGCATTCCAGAAACAGGGTGTGCAGGCTTCAGAATGCTGCCATGCTTTTTATCCATGTGCTGGCTTATGCGGTGATCTATTTGAGGACAGAGGAAGAGAAGATGCTGATGTTTTTCGGAGCCCAGTTTCTGTTTTTCCTGCTTTATCAGGTCTTCTACAGGATGTTTTACCACAATTTATCAAGACTGCTTCTGAATAACACCTGCATGCTCCTGTGTGTCAGTTTTATTATGCTGTCCAGAATTTCATTTGACAGGGCGGTCAGGCAGTTTGTAATTGCCGCGGTGGCGGCAGTAGTAACTATGCTGATTCCGTTTATCATCGACAGAACGTGGCAGCTTGCTAAGATTCCTTGGGTTTACGGCTCAATCGGTCTTTTTCTTCTGCTGGTGGTCTGTGTTCTCGGAAGTACCAGCTTCGGCGCCCAGCTGTCCATTAATGTGGGCGGGTTTTCTTTCCAGCCGTCTGAATTTGTCAAAATCAGCTTTGTTTTCTTTGTTGCAACGATGTTTTACCGTTCCATTGATTTCAGGACGATAGTAATTACGACGGTGGTGGCTGCGGCTCATGTGCTGGTGCTGGTGATTTCAAAGGATTTGGGAAGCGCTCTCATTTTTTTCGTTACCTATCTGCTGATGCTTTTTATCGCAACTTCGAACTGGTTTTATCTGGGGGCGGGCGCAGGCTGCGGTGTCATGGCGGCAGCAGTGGCTTATAAATTGTTTTCCCATGTCCGGGTGCGCGTGGAGGCCTGGCAGAATCCATGGAACGACATTGCAGGAAAAGGTTACCAGGTTACACAGGCGCTTTTTGCCATCGGCACCGGTGGATGGTTTGGAATGGGGCTTTATCAGGGAATGCCGAAGAAGATTCCGGTTGTGGAGAAGGATTTTATCTTTGCGGCCATATCGGAAGAGCTGGGAGGCATCTTTGCCCTCTGTATCATTTTAATTTGTCTTGGATGTTTTCTTCAGTTTATGCTGATAGCGACGAAGATGCAGGCCGTTTTTTACAAGCTGATTGCTTTCGGACTCGGCATTGTATACATCGTCCAGGTGTTTTTGACCATCGGGGGCGTCATCAAGTTCATTCCGTCCACCGGTGTGACACTGCCCTTTATCAGCTATGGCGGCAGCTCGATTTTGAGTACGTTTATCCTGTTCGGCGTTATTCAGGGACTTTTTATCCTGAAGAGAAATGAAGAAGAGGAGGAAGATTATGAAGCTTAAAGATCACGGCTCCCGGGAAGAGAAAAAAACGGAAAAACGCTTCGGCCCCGGCGGAAAGAAGAAAGATACGAAAAAACGCAGGGATTCCGGTGACAGCAGAGCGAAGGCCAATAAAAATATATTAAAGCTCACCTATGGGTTTGCCGCATTGTTTATCATGATGGCCGCATACCTCGGCTGGTTTATCCAGTTTAAGAGTGAGAATGTGATTGGCAGTTCATATAATGCACGGCTGGATCAGTTTTCAGACCGGATTATAAGGGGAAGTATACTGAGCAGCGACAAGACGGTTCTGGCGGAAACAAGAGTTGCTTCCGACAAAACAGAGACCCGCTATTATCCGTTTGACTACCTGTTCGTTCATTCCGTGGGTTATTCTGGTTTGAACGGTAAAACCGGGATTGAATCACTGGCTAATTTTTATCTTCTTTCTTCACATGTCAATCTGGTGGAGAAGGTGATTAATGAGCTTCGCGGTGAGAAGAATCTGGGAGACAATGTAGTGACGACGCTTGATCTGGATCTTCAGAAGACGGCTTCCGACGCATTGGGAAATAACAGGGGGGCGGTCATTGCCATGGAACCGGATACAGGGAAGATTCTCTGTATGGTTTCGCAGCCGAATTTTAATGCAAACCAGGTGGATGAGAAGTGGCAGGAGCTGATTGCGCCGGATAACACGAAGGCGCAGCTTGTAAACCGTGCGACACAGGGACTGTATGCTCCCGGCTCCACATTTAAAATTTTAACGGCTCTTGAATACATCCGGGAAAACCCTTCCACCTGGCAGGATTTTTCCTTTAACTGCAGCGGAGCGTATCACGCCGGGGAATATACGATTAAATGTTATCACAGTGAATCGCATGGGCAGCAGAATCTGATCCAGGCATTTGCAAATTCCTGTAACGGGGCATTTGCAGAGATTGGCCTTCAGTTGAACCCCGACAGTTTCCACGCTTTGGCGGAGCAGCTCCTGTTTAATATGCCGCTGCCATATGCACTGCCCTATAATCAAAGTTCTTTTACAATGACAGGCGGGGCCGATGAATGGGAAAAACTTCAAACGTCTATCGGACAGGGCAAGACGCAGATTACGCCGCTGCACAATCTTTTGATTGTTTCAGCGATTGCCAACGGCGGCACGTTAATGAAACCGTACCTGATCGATCATGTGGAGAACGTAGGCGGCCAGACGGTCAAGAAGTTCCTGCCCTCGTCGGCCGGAAGTCCTCTTTCTGCAACCGATGCCCAGATGATGGCGGAGCTGCTGAAGAGCGTTGTGGATTTTGGCACAGGTTCCGCGCTGCGAACAGATCGGTATACGGCTGCGGGAAAGACCGGCTCGGCTGAGTTTGAGACGGGGAAAGAGACACATTCCTGGTTTGTGGGATATGCACCGGCTGAGAATCCGAAGATAGCAATCAGTGTGATTGCGGAGGAAGCCGGTTCGGGGGGAAAGGTGGCCGCGCCGATAGCAAGGGCGGTCTTTGACGCCTATTTTGAAAAGCAGTAATTCCCCGGTTATACAACAATAGTTATAATTTTCGCAAATAGCAGCAAAAACGAAACAGTTCATGCTGTCTGAACTGTTTCGCGAAAACACCTCGCGAATACATCATGGCTGAACTGCTGCAACAATTCAATGTTACTGGAGATGAGTATGGATTATATAACGTCATTATTGTTTTTGTGCCCGATTATGTTTCTGGCCAGTTTTGTGGATGCAATCTCCGGAGGGGGAGGCCTTCTCTCCCTCCCGGCTTACCTGTTTACCGGCATGCCCGTACATAACGCCTATGCCTGCAATAAGCTGTGCTGTAATATCAGTACGGCTATGTCGGCAGGACGGTATCTGAAGAATAACCTGATTGACAAAAAGGCGGCGTTCTTTGTGGGAGCCGTTACGTTCTGTTGTTCCGTCCTTGCCTCAAAGATTGTGCTTTGGATGCCGGACCGGGCTTTGAGCCTGATGCTGCTGGGCTCCATGCCTTTTGTTGCGATCCTGATTCTGGTTAATAAAAAGTATCCGAAAGAGGATCACTCCGACGAAGTGACGGGAAACAGGAAAATCGGCTTCTGGATTTTCACGGGGATTGCGATGGGAGCCTATGACGGTATGCTGGGTCCGGGCTCCGGAACGCTGGCAATAATAATCTATACAAAGCTGCTTAAATATGATTTGACCAGGGCTTCCGGCAACGCCAAGGTAGCTGTTTTCAGCTCCACTCTGGCGGGAACGATTTCTTATTTACTGGCAGGAAAGATACTCTGGAATTATGCGCTTCCCGTCGCCATTTGCGGCGTTTTAGGGGGCTACGCGGGCTCCGGAATGGCAATCCGGAAGGGAGCCCGGTTCATACGTCCGATGATGCTTGTAATAGCTGCGGTGCTGATAGTCAAACTGATATTTGAAATGCTGTAACAGTTCATGCTGTCTGAACTGTTGCGAAATGTTCTTTTAGGAGGAAAACTGATATGAAACTATGCATTGACACAGCTCCATGCAAGGTCTGATACGGGACGGACTGCATGGAGTAAATACGTCCTGCAGGCTTTGCACTCTATCTGAATAAAAAGATAAAAGGAGCAAAGTCATATGTTTTTCATAAATAAACAAAACAGAATAAATAAAAAAACTCTGAAAGGCCTTAACGCCTTTTTGATATTATGGGGTACGCAGGCATTTTCATCGCTGGGCAGTTCCATGACAAATTTTGCACTTATTATATGGTCCTACGAGAGGCAGGGCTCGGCGCTCACAACAGCGCTGCTGGCAGTCTGCTCTTATGCGCCGTATGTCCTGTTAAGTATCTTTGCCGGAGCTTTGAGCGACCGGTGGGACAAGAAGAAAACCATGCTGGTGTGCGATACGCTGGCGGCTTTAATGACCCTGATTGTATGGAGTCTGTTAAAAGGCGGGCGTCTTGAGATATGGCATCTTTATCTGATTAACGCAGTCAACGGCATGGCTAATTCGGTTCAGCAGCCGGCTTCGGAGGTGGCGGTAAGCCTGCTGACTCCGAAAGAGCAGTATCAGCGGATAGGAGGATTGAAGGCATTTTCCAACTCCCTTGTAACGATACTGACGCCGATGATAGCGACGGCTGTCCTGGCTTTTGCGGGAATGGATGCGGTTATCCTGTTTGATTTCATGAGCTTTGGGACGGCATTTATCTCGCTGGCTTTTTTTATCCGCATACCGAAAGCGGAGAAGGAGAAGGGGGAGAACCGTGAGTCTTTTCTGAAATCGGCGGGAGAGGGGCTGCATTTTCTGCAGGAGAACAGGGGGATTCTCGGACTGATACTCTTTCTGTCAGCTGTCAACCTGATCGCTTCCGTCTATGAAGCAGCGCTGCCTGCCATGCTTTTATCGAGAGCCGGAGGCGGTAAGACGGCGCTTGGTGCCCTCAACACATTCACAGGCTTTGCCAGTCTAGTCGGCAGCATTTTCGCTTCCGCACTGCCTGCGCCCAAAAACAGGGTCAGGGTCATTTGCAATTCTCTGATGTTTTCCATGTGTACGGAGAACTTTTTTCTGGCATTTGGCCGGAGTATGCCGGTGTGGTGTTTCGGCGCCGTTCTCGGCTGGCTGATGATACCGCTGATGAATGCCAATTTAGACGTTCTGCTACGTATCCATATACCGGTGGAGATGCAGGGAAGGGTCTATTCCGTAAGAAATTCACTGCAGTTTTTTACAATTCCGGTGGGATATCTGCTGGGAGGCGCCCTGGTGGATCGTGTCTTTGAGCCGTTTATGAGCCTCCAGGGACCGGATGGTGTGTTTACAGCGCTGTTCGGAACCGGAAAGGGCTCCGGTGCAGCAATGCTGTACGCCATACTGGGAGCCGCGGGTGTGTTAACCTGCCTGTATTTCAGGAAAAATCGTCATATAAGGGAACTGGCGAAGAAGTCAGCTTGATGAAAACGTACCGTACTTGTATTTTACAGGCAGTCAGACAATCTGAAAAGGCGGGGGACATCGTAACGTTACAGCTGCGATGTCCCCCGCCTTTCTTCAGAAATATTTTTTATTGCCCCATAAATTACTCTTCTTTAAGTCCAGATATTCATTATATGCCTTTTCCAGAATCTGCTTCTCATTGGAGAATTTCAGAAGGTGGTAGGCTTCATAAAATTTGTAATATCCGGAATCGATAAAATATTCCTCCCGTTGTGGTTTACTGTAATAGCTGTCAGCCATCATCAGATACCAGTGCACATCTTTTTCCACCATATCCTGTGGCGTATTGAACGAATACTGGCTCTTACCGATGTATTTTATGATGGAGGCCGATACACCTGTCTCCTCTTTTACCTCCCGGAGTGCCGTTTCTTTATAATCTTCACCCGGTTCTACAGTTCCCTTTGGTAAAACCCAACCTTCATATTTGTTCTTGTAATTCTTATATAAAACCAGAATTTTACCTCGAAAAATAACCACACCGCCGCAGCTCGTTGCCTCAATCATTGCAATTCCTCCTGGTGTGTTAGCTTATATTGCATCAAGTATAACGCTTTTTCTGATAATATGCAAGATTTAAATAAGCAGGTGAGGACGCCGCCGCAGGCCAGCGGA
>NZ_KE992901.1 GCF_000466485.1 [Clostridium] symbiosum ATCC 14940
CGGCGTCCTCACCTGCTTAACTAAATCTCCATATTTTCTCTCACACAGGCCAAAAAACGTTCCCCATACTTCTCATACTTAAATTCACCCACGCCTGATACCTGCAGCATCTCCGCCCTTGTCTCAGGCTTTACAATACACATATGGGACAGCGTCTTATCAGAAAATACAATGTATGGCGGTACTTTCTCCTCCTTCGCAATCTCAAACCGGAGTGTCCTCAGGCATTCAAACAGCTTTTCTTCCACCCCGGTAAACTCTGCTCCGCCGGGGACTGCGGCAATGCTCTTTCTGCCCTTCTTTTTCCCGCTCTTTACCCTGGCCGCAATCTGTTCCTTTGCCATCTTCATAATCACCTGTTCATCACCGTTAAGGACTGACTGTGATTTTTCCGTCAGCTTGACAAGCATATATTCGTCATTAGTCACCCGCAGGTATTCATTGAGCAGCAGGTAATTCATCACCTGACGCAGCTTAAAGGCAGGAACTTTGTCAAGCTTCGCGTACCAGGCATTCTCGTCCATCCGGTACTGCCTGATCTTCGCAGTGGAGGCTCCCCGCACCGTATCAAGTATTACATTCACGCCATACCGCTGACGGCAGTCCTCCACACAGCCAATGACCGCTTCTGCCACCTCCGTCACGTCCACCGTCTCAAACTGGCTTAAGCAGTTGGAACAGTTCCCGCAGTAATTGCCCCCGTATTCCCCAAAGTACCGGAGAATATAATCCCTCAGGCACTCATTAGTAAAACAGTAATACGTCATTCTGCGCAGACGTTCCCGGTCTCTCTCCTTTACAAGCTCCCTGGCAGCAAAATCCAGCTCGTCGTTGTCCTGGTTATTGTCAATAAAGAACTGGTTCGTCACCACGTCCTGCCCGCCGTACAGAAGAATGCATTCCGCCGGTTCACCGTCCCTTCCGGCCCGCCCGGCCTCCTGGTAATAGCTCTCTATATTTTTCGGCATATTATAATGGATCACAAAGCGCACATCCGATTTATCAATCCCCATGCCGAACGCATTTGTGGCAACCATCAGACTCCTTCTGTCGTAAATGAAATCCTCCTGATTGCGCTTCCGCTCCGCATCACTCAGCCCCGCATGGTAGCGCGTTACCAAAAATCCCTCTTTTGCCAGCCTGCCGCTGACCTCCTCCACCGTCTTTCTAGTCAGACAATAGATGATACCGCTCTGTCCCGGATGGCATTCTATGTAATTCTTCATTGTGGCATACCGGTCCTTCGGCGCCTGAACGGAAAACCACAGATTTGGCCGGTCAAACCCGGTTGTAACGACATTCGGCTCCCTCAGCCTCAGGATATCGATCACATCATCCCTTACTTCTTTCGTGGCCGTGGCGGTAAACGCGCTGAGAACCGGCCTCTTCGGCAGCTTGTCGATAAATTCCATGATTTTTAAATAGCTGGGCCTGAAATCCTGGCCCCACTGGGACACACAGTGCGCCTCATCCACTACCACCATGGCTATCTCTGCGTGAATGGCAAAATCAAGGAACTCCTCCGTTACCAGCCGCTCGGGAGCGACATAAATAATGGGGTATCTTCCCTCTCTTGCGTAAGAGAGCGCTTTATAATATTGATTTACCGTCAGGGAGCTGTTCAGATACGCGGCATGAATGCCGGCCTGGTTCAGGGCAGATACCTGATCCTGCATTAGAGAAATTAATGGCGATATGACTAATGTGATTCCCTTCATCATTAATGCCGGCACCTGAAAGCATAAAGATTTTCCGGCGCCGGTAGGCATGATTCCCAAAGTATCCCGGCCTGCGAGAATACTGTCAATCAGCCCCTCCTGGCCCTCCCGAAACTCTTCATAGCCAAAATACTGTTTTAATACCTGATATTTATCCATATAGTAATCTCAATCTCCTTTTCCGCCGTCTGCATTCTGACAGAACCTGATTCCATCTGCACGCCCAGGTTATTTCTCAAATCCGGCCTCTGCAAAATATACCGGCAGATGGAAATCCGGCGTACCGCTTTCAATTCTGGAATAGCTCATATAATGTTCTATCTCCGGACTTTCCGAAATTTTATAAAAATTACAGTACATAGGCCTGTTACCGTCTGCCGCAAGCCAGTCCTCTGTTTTTTTCCCTGTCACTTCCTCCAGATACCAGTCCGGGATCAGAAAATCAACGCGCCATCCGTCTCTTCCGATCACCGCATTGCATCTGCTTTCCCGGTACACACGATCCGGTATAAACTCTCTGTTCCTGCGTCCAAAGCCGTACTGGGCAAACATTGCCGCATTGGCATTGATTTCAAAATTCAGGTACAGGCTCTCATTGGTCAATTCGCCTTCCCGGCCGCCCTCTGAGACCGGGAACGCCAGAAACAGCTCCAGCGCGCTGTCCTTCCAGACCGGGCCCTTGTGGTAGACCTGCACTCTGCAGGGATTCGTCTCACCGCAGGCCATTCTGACAAAAAGGCCCTTACCCTCCAGGTATCCCATATAGGCCCACGCCTCCGGCTGCAGCCTGCCGTTCCACTGCACCTCATTGATTCCGGCCCTTTCACATGATTCTATTGCTGCCTGTGTTTTAATTCTCCTGACTGTATATCTCATCTTTCAATCATCCTTCCCGAGCATTCCTAACTTCTCTAAGGCATAGGCGATTCCATCTTCCTCCACCGTCTTTGTCGTGAAGACAGCATACGGCTCAAGTCCGCTGTCGTGCTTCCCCATTAAAACCGAGTTGAGAGAATATTGGAACATCGATAAATCATTCATACTGTCCCCAAATACCCAGGCATCTTCTTTGGCAATTCCAAATCTCCCGAGTACCGCTTCTACGGCCGTGGCCTTGGAATGCCCCAACGGTACGCATTCATAAAAACCGCCGCCCCTGTCAATGATTTCAAACTCATCTTCAATCGTCGCAAAAAATTCCATCTTCCGGCTTTCCCGGTCCGCTGCGACACAGAATTTGGAGATATCATAGGAATTATCTTCCCATCCCAGCGGCACATAGGCATTGCCCTCCTTCAGCAGCTCCATCAGGCGGTTTACCATCGGCATCCTGGACTCTCCCCGCTGAAAGTAGCAGCCTTCCACACCTTCCAGCACCCCGTCCAGACCAAAGCGCACGATATCTTCCTTAAGTCTGGCCGTCCGCTCCGCCGGAATCCGCCTGTCATAAATGACTTCATTCCCTGTTGTAATGTATGTCCCGCAGCCGCAAAGCAGACCGTCCGATTCCACTTCCATTTGAATCCCGGCCGTCTGGCAGACTGTCCTCCCCGTGTTAATAAACACAAGATTTCCGCACTGCCTGGTTTTTTTTAAGGCAAGCACCGCGCTCTGCGGTACCTGCCTCTCAATCTCGCTGAATAATGTTCCGTCTATATCAAAAAACAATGCTTTTCTATTCATTTCTGAACACAATCTCTCCTGTTTCATCATCCATGCTGTCGACAATCGCCAGCGACTCGAGACGGATTCCCTTTTCCCTGATTCTCTTTCCGCCGTCCTGAAAACCTTTCTCGATGACGATACCGGCTCCGGAAAGCTCTGCTCCGGAATCCTTAATCAGGGCTGTCAGTCCCTCCAGCGCCTTGCCGTTTGCCAGGAAATCATCAATTACGAGAACCTTGTCGCCCTCGCCCAAAAATTCCTTTGACACAATGATGTCATAAACCGTTCCATGAGTAAAAGATTCCACCTTTGTCGTATAGACATCCCCTGCGATGTTCTTCGTCTTTGTCTTCTTCGCGAATACGACGGGAACGTCAAAGTATTCCGCCACGATACAGGCAATTCCGATTCCGGATGCCTCTATCGTGAGAATTTTATTAATCTCAGTGTCGGCAAAGCGCCTTTTGAATTCCTTGCCAATCTCCCTGAACAGCCCGATATCCATCTGATGGTTTAAAAACCGGTCCACCTTCAGGACATTTCCAGCTTTCACTACTCCGTCTTTGCGGATTCTGTCTAATAAGATCTGCATATGATATTCCCCACCTGCTTTTGTATGATAACCGCCGCTGTCATTGCCTTCTTTATGACGCCGGAGCCACGTCTCCCTTTGCAACCGTAATTTCCGCATTCTCTACCAGGAAGTCCAGTGTCTTCTGCATCAGAGCCGTGTCATCAACGATTTCCTTATCGGCAGTTTCCAGAAAGCTCTCCAGGCTGTCATATCCATACCGCTCCGCCAGAGCCTCTCTGTCCTCATCTGTGACGGTGATATTCTCCCTGGAAGCAATCTCTTTTAACAGCATCTCCTGCTTGGTCATATCCCTGGCCACATTTTTCAGTTCGCTCTTTAAACCTTCCTCGTCCATTCCCATCAGGCTGGCATAGGTTGCTAAATCCAGACCGTACATCGACGCCTGGTTTGTATAATACTGAACCTGAGTTTCATAGTTCTTATCCACATCGTCCGTTGCGCATACAATCTCAGATTTATCAATAACCGCGTTGAGAATGTCAGTATTTCTCTGGTTGTCAATCTGATACTGCTTCTGCTCCAGAATAAATGCTTTCATGTTTTCTCTCAGCTTTTCCACAGTTCCGTCTTCCGGTGAAACCTTGGCAACAAAATCGTCCGTCAGCTCCGGAACTGTTTTTTCTTTTACATTATTTACCTTTACCTCAAATACTACGGCCTGTCCCGCCAGATCCGGATTATTCTGGTATGGGTCAGGGAATGTAAGGTTCAGAGTTACCTCTTCTCCCTTTTTCGCTCCCACAAGCCCTGATTCAAATCCGTCGATGAAGCTGTTGGAACCCAGCACCAGATCATATCCCTCCGCAGTGCCTCCGTCAAAGGCAACTCCGTCTTTCATTCCTTTATAATCAATATTAACCTGATCGCCCAGCTGAGCCTCGCGATCCACCTCCAAATACTCAGCGCTCGAATTCAAAAGCTGCTGAATCTGAGCATCCACTTCTTCGTCCGTCACTGTCGGTTCCGTCACGGTTACAGGAATTCCCTTATACTCACCCAGTGTAATGCTGCCCTCGGCAACATACTCTTCCGTCTCAGCAGGTGTCTCTCCTTCAGCCGTGCTCTCCGCCTGTGAGGCGTCCTTGGCACTCTTTTGTCCTGAACAGCCAGTTGCAAACATCATAAGCGCAGCCGCGCCGCAAAGTCCTACTTTTAAAAATTTTCTCATTCAAAAATCCTCTTCTTTTCTAATTTATTAACAAATCTGTCCCGCAAATCTGCCCAAACGCATTCTGGAGCCGATGCGTATAACAGACATAATACCACAAACGGCTCCAGAAAAAAAGATCCTATTTATAAAATGCGCAGAACGCTTTATATGTATTGTAAATATCCAGCTTGGACGCCAATTCAAACGGGGAATGCATCGAAAGAATCGGAACTCCCAGATCGACTACGTCAACATCCATGCCTGCCACATACATGGCAACGGTGCCACCGCCTCCGACATCCACAGCTCCCAACTCTCCAATCTGCCAGTATACGCCTTCTCGGTCCATCATATCCACGATCTTTGCCATCGTCTCGGCGCTGGCGTCATTGCTGCCTCCCTTGCCCCTGGAACCGGTATATTTCGTCAGGACACAGCCTTTATTGATGTAGCAGGCGTTTCTTTCCTCATAAACCTGTGAGAAGGTCGGATCATAGGCGGCGTTTACATCGGAAGACAGGCAGATAGAGTTCCTGAGAATTGTCCTGTA
The DNA here is from genome assembly GCF_000466485.1 of [Clostridium] symbiosum ATCC 14940. GTDB lineage: Bacteria > Bacillota > Clostridia > Lachnospirales > Lachnospiraceae > Otoolea > Otoolea symbiosa. Next base: position 5,679 of record NZ_KE992901.1, read on the forward strand.
ATCAATTCCCGCCGTCTCCGCCAAATCTTCAATATAGTGCAGCACGAAATCTGAATCCAGCCCGGTATTTCCTACGGAACCAATCTCTTCTTTATCGGCCAGTACGGTTACCGTTGTGTATTCAGGCTCTATCGATGCCATCTCAGCCGTCAGCGCCGTATAAGCGCACACTCGGTCATCCTGCCCGTATGCTCCCACCATGCTCCTGTCCAGTCCCACATCCACAGCCTTGAATGCCGGAACGATCTCTATTTCAGCCCTGATAAAGTCCTTTTCCGTCATACCGTATTTCTCGTTGAGGACAGAGAGGGCCAAAAGCTTCACCGGCTCCTTTATATCCTCATCCGCGGTAAACGGCAGAGAGCCGATTATCACATTCAGTTCTTCTCCCTTGATGCCGTCCTTCAGCTTGCGCTCATTCTGGTCTGCCGCCAGATGGGGGAGCAAATCCGTTACGCAGAAGACCGGATCGCCATCCTCCTCACCAATACGGATGTCAGTAATCTCTCCATCCTTTTTCACCACCACGCCGTGCATGGCAAGCGGAATTGCAGCCCACTGGTACTTACGGATCCCGCCATAATAATGAGTCTTGAAAAAGGCCATCTCCGCCTTCTCATACATTGGGTTCGGCTTCAGGTCGAGACGCGGCGAATCAATATGGGCCACATTCAGGCGCACGCCCGCGCCTATCTCCCTCTGCCCGAAGGTTGTCATAATCAGGGATTTTTTTCTGTTGACATAATATACCTTATCTCCGGCCTTATAGTCTCTCCCCTTTTCAAATGGCGCATATCCCGCTTCATTCAGAAGCTTTACCGCTGCCTGAGTAAACTCGCGCTCCGTCTTTGCACAGTCCAGAAATGCCTTATAAGCCTCACAATATTCGAACGCCTCCTCCTTCTGGGACGGAGCCTCCTTCGCTATATTGGGAAAGCTCCAGGTCAGTTCTTTCTGCAGTTCTTTTACCTTCTCCCCGGCAGTCAGTTCTGTTTTCTCTGTCAGCTCTGTTTTCTCTTCCTGTATCATTGCTTTACGTTCCTCCTTCTTTTCTGCCGTTCTTGGCGGTCTTTTCTATATCCGGAATTTAGCGCCGCCTGCTTCACAATCTACGCGGAGCAGCCGGTCTAGAGCGTGTTTTAAATCCATTTCTGCCCTCTCCCGAAAAGTGTGACGCACAGCCGACAGAAAGCAATTTACAAACGTGCTCTAATTCTTTTTCTTCTTTACTATCATATCACTGTCCAGAACAAGTGTAAACGGTCCGTCATTCAAAAGTTCCACCTGCATATAGGCTCCGAACTCTCCATGCTCCACCTTATCCACATACATCCTGCACCGCTCCACCACGTGTTCATACAGCCGGTTTGCCAAATCCGGGGCCCCTGCCCTGAAAAAGCTGGGACGGTTGCCCTCGCTGCAGTCCGCATATAAGGTAAACTGGCTCACCACCAGGAGCTGGCCCCCCACATCTGCAAGCGAGCGGTTGGTCTTTCCATTTTCATCCTGGAAAATCCTCAGTTTACATAATTTATCAACCATCTTGTCGGCGATCTCCTCCGTATCCGTATCGGAGACGCCAAGGAGTATCAGAAAGCCGTCATCTATCGCTCCTATTGTCTTTCCCTCCACCGATACACTGGCTTTTGATACTCTCTGAAGCACAATTTTCATCGTCTGCATCCTCCTTACTCTATTTTAACATCTCCCGGATTCTCGCCAGGAGATTTTCCGTATTCTTTTCTCCAAACAGGACTTCCCTGGCCATGAGGGGATTATCTGTAATCACATTATCCGCCCCCAGGATCTTCATCCTCTCCATCTCACTCTTACGGTTTACCGTCCATACATGGACTGCTTTACCGCTTTCGTGCGCCTCATCTATCAGTTTCTGGTTCACAGAGCTGGAGAGCATGCTGATAAAATCGATCGACTCATCCTTATAATAGCTCCCATAGGCAGCGGAAACGATATATCCCGTATAAATATCAGGAACCGCCTTCTTGACCCGCTTTAAATAACTGTAGCTGGTGGACGTCACAACACATTGTTCCGTCCATCCCATTCTCTCAATGCATTCCGCCACCTTCTCAGGAAGGCTGCTGGATGCGCCCATATACTTTATTTCGATATTCAGCTTCAGGTGTCCCCGCGCAAATTCCAGCGCCTCTTCCAGCGTCGGGATCGTGGTTCCCTTAAACTCACCGGAGAACCGTGTACCCACGTCAATATCTTTTAATTCGTCCCACGTCATGGATTTGACGCTCTTCTCTATTCCCGCCATACGTTTCAGCGTGCTGTCGTGAAACAGGACCATCACCCCGTCCTTTGTCTCCTGGATATCAATCTCCGCATAATCCGCCAGCTCATCAGCCGCAGCCTGCAGGGCCGGTATCGTATTCTCCGGAGCTGTCCTGGAACTTCCCCTGTGCGCCGTAATCTGGACTTCATAAAGCAAATCTTCGTTCAGGAAGCTGCCGTTTCTCGACACATCAAAGGCTGCGGCCATGCTGACCGCCGTCACAACAGCCAGCAGGCCCAGAACGTTCCTTCTGTTCATCCACCTGCTTCTGCTGTGGCCGCTGAGATCAAAATCCCACCGTTTTTTATTCTTGTCTTTCCGGTCATACTGGAAATACAGCACTGTCAGCGCCCCATAGTTCACAACCACCGACACGATGCTGATGACAAATATCAGGGCATACTCGATTCTGTCCCTGGCCGCCAAAAGAAGGGCCAGCTCCACTCTCCGGTCCATAAACCGGACTGCAAAGACCGCCACAATTACGACCGCAAACAGGTACAAAAGGATACAAACCGCAGTAACCGCCATATTGCAGGCGGCCAGAATAAAAGAAGTCTTTACGTATCTGCCTCTGAGAAGGTCTTTGCTGCGCTCCAGACTGTCCCGGAATGTTCTCTGTTCCACCATGCATCCAAAACAGATAAAGGCCGTCGGAAACGATAACAGAACACAGGCTGCCAGAAAAACCACAATCAGAAGCCTGCCCCAGTTTTCGCCCAACAGCCCGGGCAGAATAAATTTCAAAGGCTTTACATGGCGTAGTATTCTGTAAATCATAAAAATATTAGTCAGGATATAGTGAACCGCAATTACCAGAAAAAGCTTCCAGTTTTTTCCGTTTTATCTCATAAGCTGTTTTTCCCAGTCCTCCCAGGAACATGGAAAACACATTTATCTTCCTGGAGTACGCCGCCGACTGGAATGCCGTTGTCAGGCTGCCGATTTCGATCATCAGACCAGTCAGGATCACAGCCGCAATCAGCAGCACTACGGCAAGCGTAACCGGTTTTAATAAAAAAGCGCCCAGGTTATTCACCGTCACATAGCTGTACCCCGCCGCGTTCAGCGCCAGGCGGACCAGCGCCCCTGTCATTTGCAGCAGAAGGGGAAGAGTCAAAAGACGGAACGCCAGCTCGAACAGAAAAATATTTCCGTTGTTAACGCTTAAAATCTGCTTCGTATCCTCAAATTCCCGTCTTATTTTCATCTTCCCCGTACTTCTTTCTTCTTTTTAGCCTGTCTTAAGACCTTTCATCATTCTTTTGCCGCTGCCGTCTCCGCAGCTTTTTCATCCTCACTGATTTTCATAATTGCCTCGTTGAGTGAGAACATCTTGGCATCCAGCATATCGACCATGTCCGCACAGGCCTTCAGCTCCTCCTCCAGATAATCCGGCGCATGCCCTTCGAACTTATAATAGATCTTGTGTTCCAGGCTGGCCCAGAAATCCATGGCAATTGTCCGAATCTGAATTTCAACCTTTGTCTCAATTGGCCCCTCGCTCAGGTATATCGGTATCGTCACTACCAGATGATAGCTCTTATAACCGTTGGGCTTCGGGTTTTTAATATAATCCTTGATATAAAGCACCGTTATATCCGACTGTCTGGCTATCATATCCGCAATCAGATAAATATCGGATGTAAAAGAACAGATAATTCGGATGCCGGCAATATCGCTTAAGTAGTCAATCATGTTGGGGATTGTCACTTCACGCCCGTCATTCTTTAACTTCTTTACGATGCTCTCCGGCGTCTTCAGCCTGGATTTAACATGTTCAATTGGATTATAATTATAAATATGGATAAACTCATTATTCAAAATCTCGATCTTTGTATTAATCGCTTTCAGAGCGGAATTATACAAAAACATGACCGTTTTCCACTGGTCAAGCTGATCATATGTTTTGGGAATATTCAATGGCTCCCTCTCCTTTAACTTCCTTATAGGTTGCTCCTGGTAACAGTTCGGCGGCCAGGAACACGCTCCGCCGCGGTGAAATGAGCGCTCTGCGCCCGTTTCACCGCCAATCGATGCACAGAAACGGTAAGGAAGCAGCAAAAACACCTCGCGGAATACATCATGGCTGAACTGGTACTGAACAGTACTTCAGACTACAGTTTAAGGTTTTTAAAAAGCTCTCCCAGTCCCGTGGTAGCCTCACCGGATTCATGGTAGTTGAACACTTCCTCCTCCGGCGCCTCATTGGCCTCCACTGCCTTCATACTGAGGCTGATCTTATTATCGGCTGTCGAAATAATCTTAACCGTTACTTTCTGTCCTTCTTTCAGCACGGCACTCGGATGCGGAATGCGCTTACTGCTGATCTGGGAAATATGTACAAGCCCGGACAGGCCGTTCTCCAGACTGATAAATGCTCCGTATGGTTTGATACTGTCAACTGTACCGTCCATAATTACGCCGACCTCGCATTTGGCGATTCTGCGTTTTTTCTCTTCCTGAAGCTTTTCCCTGGCCGCCTCTCTACCGGACAGAACCAGTTTATTATGCTCTTCATCTGCCGTGATTACAGTGACATCAATGGTTCTTCCCAGAAAATCCTCCAGATTCTCCACATAAGCGGCGTCCAGACGGGAAGCAGGAATAAAGCCCCTCATTCCTTCAATCTGTGCAATCGCTCCGCTGTTTACAATCTCAGTAATTTTTACCGGAACAACGGTCCGCTCCTCGAGCATGGTCCTCAGTCTGTCCCAGGCCATCTTATCGTTGGCTTCTTTCATGGAAAGCACGATATTTCCCTCTCCGTCGTCGGTCTTAAGTACGGTTGCCGTAATCTCATCGCCAACGTGGATCTCCTCTTTCATATTAAAATCGGGATCATTGCTCAGGTTCTCTTTCTCAATAACGCCCTCGGCATAATACTTCAAATCAAGCAGCACATGAGATTCAAATACCCCGATTACGGTGCCGGTCAATATATCGCCCTCACGTACCTTCTTAAAGGATGCCTCCAATTCAGCAGCATAATCATCCATTGATTCCGTAGGTTCCGCTGTCTGGGCCAGCTCAATCGCCTCAGCCTCATTCTCCCGTGTTTCCAGAACTTCTTCAGTCCCCATTGGTTTCGATTCTTCCATTTCCGCCCCATATGTCATTTTATCTGTCATAATTTTCTCCTCCTTGTATTTTGTTCAATAAATCCTTCTCTGTATATTTAACCATATCCCACCTGATATTTCTATAGTTTTCTAGTGAAAAGTATGATATATTTTTAATAGTTTGATAATTTTTGTTCGGAAATGAAGGAGGCTAACATGAAAGATATCCTTGACATACATTCTCACACGATTGCCAGCGGCCATGCCTACAATACACTTTATGAAATGGCAAGGGCTGCGGCGGATAACGGCATGGAACTGTTCGGCTCCTCTGATCACGGCCCGGCCCTTCCGGGAAGCAGCCATGAAATGTACTTTTGTAATTTTAAATCCATTCCAAAGGAGCTGTTTGGAATGAGGCTGATCATGGGATGTGAATTGAATATTCTCGACTATAAGGGTACGCTGGATTTGAAGGAATGGCTGTTAAAACGTGTAGACTACGGGATCGCCAGCATCCATGATCTCTGTTATAAAACAGGCTCGCGGGAGGAAAATACGGCTGCCGCCGTCAATGCGATGAAAAGTCCGTATGTTCAGGTGATCGGCCATCCTGACAATGCCAATATTCCTCTTGATTATACCGCACTGGTGAAGGGAGCCAGGGAACACCACGTGCTGTTAGAGGTCAATAATAGCTCCCTGAAGCCGGGTTCCCCCCGGCCGGGAGCTAAAGAAAATTATTATGTAATGCTCGATCTCTGCCGTAAATATAATGTGTCCGTCATTGTCAGCAGTGATTCACACTGCGCATCGGATGCCGGATGCCACAGCTATGCGCTGGAGCTATTAAAAGAAACCGGCTTTCCCGAAGAGCTGGTTGTCAATTCCTCATTAAAAAAACTGGCCGAATATCTTCCCTGCCTGTAACAGTTCATCCCTGCCTGCAGCTTTCCCGGGAATTGTTACAGGCTAATAATTGATCCCGACAATTCCTATCCGTTTGTCCTCACCAAGCCCAATAATTATATTGGGCTTTCCTGATTTATCACCTACTACGAGACCGGCTTCCGTCATTTTCAGAGAGTCCAAATCCGCTCCTTTAACAGCATCAATCAGTTCGTCGGTGAAAACTGCGTCAGGGTTTAAATCCATAAATTCTTCCTCACTGTCCACAGTCACGCCGTCTCCCACCCCTACGTAGCAGGGATAGACCACCAATTTCTTCAGCTTTTCCAAATCCCTGTCTTCAATTATATTCTGTACATCCTTGGCCAGAGCCTTATACTCTGTTTCCAGCTGTTTCTCTTTATCATCCGCAGTAAGAGCGGTATCTTTTTCCGTCTCTTCTGTCGTCGCCTGAGCAGTCTCCGCCTGTGTTGTTTCAACCGCCTCCGTCGTACCGGTTCCTGATGTCCTGCCAGAACCGCTGCAGCCGCCAAGTCCCATTGCCGCTGCCAGCACAATCGCCGCAATCAATTTTTTCTTCATAATCTGCCTCCTGCATGCTCAAGGTTTCTGCCTTGCTCATTTTGCGATAATAACATGGTTTGAAACAACTGTCAATTCTTTTACCGAATTCTTAATATACCTTCCCCGGCCTGGTAACTGTTCACACCATGCCAAAAAGCGGCATGCTATAAACAATAACACGCTTCGCGATGCACAGAAACTGCATAAAACGCAGTTTCGCTCCGTGAAACTCGGGATTTTCGTGCAAAATTCGCACGAAAACACCTCGCGGAATACAACCTGTGAACAGTAACCCGGCCTGTTCAGGAGCAGGCGGCAAAAAGGCACCTGCCGGACAGAATACCATCTTATCCGCACAGGTGCCGTATTGCCATTATTTTTAAGCTTTAAAGCGGGAATGAATTTTCAGACACGCTCAAGTGTGTTATGCTGAAGCTGTTCTCTTCGATCTCATATACTGCCATGCCGTCGGTCCGATTACCAGAATCAAACCTACTATATCAGTCATCATGCCCGGATCCATCATACAGAGACCGCCTGCAATCAGAAGAATTTTAAACAGCAGATTTAATTTTCCGAAAAGGAAGCCGTTCAGCGCCGCCGCAATACCGAATATGCCAAGCAGAGAGGTTACACAAATCTGGACCACCTGAAATGCATTCGTATTGATAAAGACCATTGCCGGATTAAAGGCCAGAATATAAGGTACGATAAAGGCCGCAATTGCCAGACGAGTAGCATTAATGGCCGTCTTCATCGGCGGGGCCTTGGCTATGGCCGAACCGGCATAAGCAGCCAGCGCAACCGGCGGAGTGATATCTGCTACGATTCCAAAATAGAATACGAAGAAGTGTGCGCATACCAGGTTGATACCGATTTCCGGTGCAATCAGGATAGGCGCGCAGGTCGCCGCCATAATACAGTAATTGGCTGTCGTAGGAACGCCCATTCCCAGTACGATACAGCAAATCATCGTCAGGAACAGTGCAATAATCGGTTTGCCCTGGGATACTGCCACAATAGCCGTGATCAGTTTGGAAGCCAGACCGGTTGAAGTAATGCACCCGGCTACCAGGCCGGCCATTGCACAGGCCACAGCCACTGTGATTGTTCCTTTTCCTCCGGCCTCCAGCGCATCAACAATTTTAGTTAAATTAATACGGTTATCCTTATTAATCAAACCAACGCCAATTGCAATAAAGATAGCTACGGATGCAGAAAACTGCATTGTGTAGGTATTGGTCGATACAAGAGCCACCAGCACTATAAGCGGAGCAAGAAGATATATTTTCTTAATCAGAATTCTCATTTTAGGCAGCTCTTCCTTCGGGATTCCTTTGAGTCCCAGCTTTTGAGCTTCCAGGTGTACCGCAATATAGACTCCGGCAAAATAAAGGACTGCCGGCAGGATTGCCTTCACAGCTACCGTCGCGTAAGGCACGCCCATATACTCTGCCATCAGGAATGCGGCAGCGCCCATAATAGGAGGCATAATCTGGCCGCCCGTAGAGGAGGCCGCCTCAACGGCGCCTGCAAACTCGGGCTTATAGCCGCATCTCTTCATCATCGGAATTGTAACGGAACCGGTTGTTACGGTGTTGCCAACGGAAGAACCGGATACCATGCCGCAGAGCGCCGAAGAGATAACGGCAACCTTGGCAGGACCTCCGGCCGAGGAGCCGCAAAGGCTGTTGGCCAGATCAATAAAGAAACCCGATATTCCGGTCCGTTCCAAAAAAGCTCCGAAAATAATAAACACCACAATATATTTGGCGCAGACATTGATCGGAGTATTCATTACGCCGCTTGTCGTATAAAACAAATCATAAATCACCTTGCCGAAACGGACGGTGGAAAAGGTGTACACCAGCAAAGCACCGACAACGCACAAAATGGGAATACCAACACAGCGGCGGCACAGTTCCATCAGAGCCACCACGGCAATGATCGCGATCACCACCATCATCGGATCTCTGGTAACGCGGGTTGCCAGCTTGATAATCTGCTGTGCATGCAAAGCAAAATAGAAAAACGGAGCCGAACCTGCCACCATAATAACTACATCATACCATGGCATATAGTTGACCCGGGTAACCCCCTTTTTGATCGGATAATTCAGGTAGCCCAGAATCAGAATCATTCCGAGGAAAGTGGTCAGACGAACCTCCGGAAGTGCAGTGCTGAACAGTGTTACATAAATGCAGTAGATGGAGAAACCCACCGACAGCCATCGGATGATTAATAACGGTATTCCTTCCCATATACGGACATTGGATTCCCTGTCGTATTTTTTCATGACCGCTTCCACATCGGCGGCCGTACCTACATCAGCATCCTGTACCGGAACCGGTTCTTTCATATTCTCGTCATTCATATTCTCGTTCTCCCCTTTCTTTTCATGCCCAGTTATCATAATTCACTGGTTTATCCCCTTTATAAAAGCTGCGGCAGGCTCACGCCCACCGCAGCTGCCATTCACTCTGAAAAGATCAAGATCACTTTGTGGGAACTGTAATTCCTTTTTCAGCAAAGTATTTTGCTGCACCCGGATGATAAGGAACAGCCGTAACGGATGATGCAAATTCAAGACTCAGTTCTGCGCCCTTTGCATGTGCTGCCGTGATGGCATCCAGATTCTCAAAAATACCATACAGGAAGTTATATACATCAGCCTCTGATACATCGTCGCGTGCAATAACAACCGCGCCTACTGCAACTGTCGTAACATCGCCATCTGTGCCATAAGCCGATGCCGGGATTACGTTCTCGCTGTAGTAAGGAGAAGACTCGATCAGAGCGTTCATATGTTCATCGTCAAGACCTACCAGATAAACGTCTTTTGTTGCTGCCAGAGAGGTGATGGCTGTGGTCGGTGCGCCTGCAACTACGAAAGCCGCATCAATCTTGCCGTCCTGAAGAGCCTCTGCACTGTCGCCGAACGACTGGTATGTCGGTTTGATATCCTTCTCAATATCCAGACCGTATGCGCCGAGTACGTCAACTGCGTTGTAATATACACCAGAACCTGCCGCGCCGACAGAAACATTCTTTCCTGCCAGATCTGCAACGGATTTGATGTTCGGATCCAGGGTAACGATCTGAACCTGCTCCATATACAGCGCTGCAACTGTCGAGAAATTCTCAACCTTGCCGTACTCTTCAAACAGGTTGGTTCCATTATAAGCATAAGCCATAACGTCGGACTGTACGAATCCAAGCTGTGCGTCACCTGCATCCATCGCCTCGATATTGGCCTGAGAACCGCCGGATGTAATTGCCGTAACCTTAGTACTGGTGCTCTCGCCTATCTTGCCGGAAAGTACGCCGCCAAAGCCGTAATATGTACCCTGGTCTCCACCTGTAGTGAAGTTCAGGCTGGTGCCGCCTTCCATGCCGCCCTTAACGGTTCCGGCCGCCTCAGATTCGGCTGCCCCGCCTTCGGTCTCTGCTTCCTTAGGAGCTTCGGTTGCTTCAGGAGCTGCCGCCTGTGTGCTGCCGCCTCCGGAACTGCATCCGGTTAAAACGGTCCCCATAACCATAGCAGCCGCCAGTACAAGTGCTAATTTCTTTTTCATAGATAATTCCTCCCTTAAATGAATTATTAAACATCCCTTCATTTTGACTATTTTACGTCAATCTGAACGGATATCTGCTGTTTTCATTATACAGGTATTTTTATCCAATTACAATACAAAATATTCTTATTTTTATTTTTTCCTTTACATTTTAAAATATTATGGCAAATAAACTATAAAAACCGTTGTTGTTTTTAGGAAAACAGAAAGAACTTTAATGTGAAGATAAATAAAAATATGTCTGTTTTTAATACCGTATGACAAAAAAATGACAGGGACTGCCAAAGCACCGGCTATCCCTGTCAAAATGTCAGAATTAAATTTCAAATTGATGATACTACAGCATTATTTCAGTCCTAAAGCTTCCTTAATCTTAGAAATAATCAGAATACCGATGTCTCTTGATGCATCTACGGACTGAGCACCGATATGAGGAGATACAATAAAGTTATCGCACTCAAACAGCGGGCTGGCGAAAGAGTCATTTCCAGTAAGGCCGCTGCCTGCAAGCTCATTCTCCAGAACGTCTGTTGCATAACCGCCGATCGTTCCGGCCTTCAGAGCTTCATACATATCCTGCTCATTAACGATACCGCCGCGGCTCATGTTGAGGACAACAGCGTCATTCTTCATTCCGGCGATGGATTTTGCATTGAACAGATCTTTTGTATCTGGTGTCAGCGGTACATGGATAGATACGAAATCAGAAACCTTCAGCAGTTCTTCGATGGACATGCCTGTAGCATTCTCTTTCTCAAAGTCTTCCGGTTTCAGGAATGGATCGTAAGCTACAACGGTCATGCCGAATGCGCGTCCCAGCTCGCCCACACGGCGGCCGATACGTCCGAATCCCATTACGCCAAGAGTTTTTCCGCGAAGTTCACGGCCTACGAACTTATATTTATCCCACTCATGTTTTACCTTAACATCATAGTTTGCTGTAAAGGTTCCGCGGGAGATATCAAGCATCTTAGAAAAAGTCAGCTCTGCAACTGCATTTGCATTCATGCCGGGTGCGTTAAAGATCTGAATTCCTTTCTCTTTTGCATACTCAGTATCGATGTGGTTTAAACCAACGGAGCATACGCCGATAATTTTCAGATTCTTGGCTGCATCCAGAACCTCTTTATCGATCTTCGGGTCTACACGCATGATCAGCACGTCCACATCGCCGATCTGGGCAATTAACTGCTCTTTGGTGGAAGGCAGGTTGTCAGCCGTTTTTACATTCATGTATTTACTAAATTCTTCTGCAATTCCTGCGTACACTTTGTCAATGATAAGACAATTCATAATAATTACTCCTTTCAAGATTCATACTCTGCTATTATACCAGTTATTTATAGGACAAGCAATGAAAAGTATGTCTGCTGCTTTCCATTATTTTAAACAAGGGGCTGCTGCCTTAAGCCTCATGCCTTGCGTCGGCATTATATACTTAATGCAGCAGCCCCAATCATTCAGACAACCGCTTATGCAATTGTTATTAAATAATAGCTGCCGGTCTTCAGATTACCAAGCAATGCCCTGAGCCATCATAGCATCAGCAATCTTCTGGAATCCAACGATGTTAGCGCCGGCAACCAGATTGTAGCCTAAGCCGTAACGCTCTGCTGCTGCAGCGGAACCGTCATGGATATCTGTCATAACCTGATGAAGTTTGGAGTCAACTTCCTCTGCTGTCCAGGAAAGTCTCTCGCTGTTCTGGCTCATCTCAAAGCCGGATACGAGAACGCCGCCTGCGTTTACAGCCTTGGAAGGAGCTACTACCATGTTTGGCTGCTGCATTAAGAATCTGAGAGCTTCATTGGTAGTTGGCATGTTAGCAACTTCGATGTAGTATTTAATGTTGTTAGCAACGATCTTCTTAGCCTGCTCTAAATCAACATCGTTCTGAGTAGCACATGGCATGATGATGTCAACCTTCTGGCCCCATGGTTTCTCACCCGGGAAGAACTGTACGCCGAACTTGTCTGCATAATCCTGAACTTTGTTACGTCCGGATGCTCTCATCTCAAGCATGTAGTTGATCTTCTCTTCTGTTGTGATGCCTTCCGGATCGTAGATGTATCCGTCTGGTCCGGAAAGTGTAACTGCTTTAGCGCCTAATTCAGCAAGCTTCTTAGCAGCGCCCCATGCTACGTTACCAAAACCTGCTAATGCAACTGTCTTGCCAACCAGGGTATCGTTCTCATGTTTCATAACTGCTTCTACATAGTATACGGAGCCGTATCCTGTAGCTTCCGGACGAACTAAGGAACCACCGAAGGATCTTGCCTTACCTGTCAGAACGCCGTTGTAGAATCCGCCGACAATTTTACGGTACTGTCCGTACATATAACCGATTTCACGAGCGCCTACACCAAGGTCACCTGCAGGAACGTCAATGTCCGGTCCGATGTGACGGTATAATTCTGTCATGAAAGCCTGGCAGAATCTCATAACTTCTCTGTCGCTCTTACCGTTCGGATCGAAGTCGGAACCACCTTTGGCACCACCCATAGGAAGTGTTGTAAGGCTGTCTTTGAATGCCTGCTCAAAGCCTAAGAATTTCATGATGGAAAGGTTTACAGACGGAGCAAAACGTAAGCCGCCCTTGTACGGTCCAATGGCGCCGTTGAACTGAACGCGGTAGCCTGTGTTTACATGAACCTTGCCGTTGTCATCCTCCCACGGAACACGGAACTCGATAACTCTCTCCGGAATTACCATTCTCTCGAGAAGAGCTACTTCCTCATACTCCGGATGTGCATCAACAACCGGACCTAAAGAAGATAAAACCTCTTCTACTGTTTGTACGAACTCCGGCTCGTCTGCGTATTTCTTCTCGACTTCCGCAATTACTCTGTCAACATACTTGCTCATTGTAATATACCTCCTGTTTGATATATGATTTTAAAAGTTTCACTACTCACTGGAACCATATTATGTATAACTTCAACAAAATTCCCTCACGATTCCTATTGTTTTTGTGAAATTTTCTGTTCTGGTTTTATTATAACGCATTTCACTTATATAAGCAAATTGAATTAGCATTATAATTGTTATTAGATTTTGTTTATATTCCCCAAATGCGGTGTTTTTTACCAATTCCGCACCTGGAGACGGGCTTTACGCCGTACAGCGGCGAAAAGCCTGCAGAGCAGACCTTTCACCGCCTGGTAAGTCTATTTGATTAGCCAAGGAAATTGATAAATGCTGTCAGGATGGAAGCGTTGCAGAAATCGATGAATAAGCTTCCTACTAACGGAACTACCATGAATGCGGTAGGAGCCGGTCCGTACTGTCCTGTAACGGCCTGCATGTTCGCCATGGCGTTCGGTGTTGCACCCATTCCGAAACCACAGAAGCCGGTTGTCATAACTGCTGCATCGTATGTTCTTCCAAGTACGTTGAATACGACAAAGTAAGCGTATACAAACATAAGTATTGTCTGTGCTGCCAGCATTACTACCAGCGGAAGCGCCAGCTCTGCAAGCTGCCAGAGTTTCATATCGATCATGGCAAGTCCAAGGAAAATGGACAGACAGGAGCCGCCGAGTGTTCCGATCTCTTCCATCGGGATTTCTTTCTGCATGGCATCCATTACGTTACGGATAACAGCACCTACCAGCATAGCGCCGATGTAGAATGGGAATGTCATCAGCTTTCCAAGGAACATGGAAACAACGGTACCGGCACCGATAGCAATAATCAGATACAGAAAGGCATCCAGGAACTGTTTAGAGTCAATAGCACCTGTTTCGTCTTTTTCAACCATCTCTTCGATAGTTGTATCTAAAGCTGCGGATTTTAAATTGAATTTATGAATTTTATTGTATGCAATAGGTCCGCCGATTGCACAGCCGGCAACAAGACCAAATGTTGCGGAAGCAATGGCAACTACATTGGCATTGGCAACGCCCAGCTCTTCCAGCATCGGGCCGAAGGAACCTGCTGTTCCGTGGCCGCCTACCATCGGAATGGAACCTGTGGCAAGACCAAGTCTCGGATCAAGGCCGAATGCAGATGCAAGGCCCGCGCCCAGACAGTTCTGTAATATTACCATTACCACGGCAAGGAGCAGGAAAACGATGGTCTGAATACCGCCCTTTTTCAGCATTTTGAAGGATGCCGTGTAACCAACGCTACAGAAGAATGCCACCATGAATACATTTTTCAGCGTCATGTCTGCAGAGATTTCAAGAATTCCAGCGCTTCTAACAACCAGATGCAGAATCGCATAGATAAATCCACCGACTACCGGCGCCGGAATACAATACTTACGCAGAATCGCAATCTTGTCAACAAGGATACGCCCCAGTAAAAGAACAATGGCCGCAACCGCGGTTGCCTGATACATATCAAGCTCAATAACTTTCATACAACTACCTCCAATAGATTATTTGTTTACGTTGAAGGCAGTATAAATCACTTCTCTCAAAAAACTACAAAATAATTCAAGAATATATTCAAAAATTTATAACAGTTTTTTAACTTTGTTTATAGCATCTTTAGAATTACCCGAAATATTCCGCTGCATGTCCGGCCTGAAATCCGGTGTATGTCAGATTTCCCGGTCGGCGGCCAGCATCAGGCTGTCTATAAATTTCTTGATGCTTACCTTCCCGCCGTACTTCCTCTTACCGCGGATATAATCCATCTCAGCCCTTATCTCCTCAAAGGGGAACAGGGTGCTTGAATAGGATGTGAATGTGTCATTCATAAAATCCTCAATCCCCAGATGCGCGAGGTTGGACATTCCCACGGCAATCGCCCTCCTGATTCGCTGTTCCATGTTTTTAGGGGCGTCGCTTAAAATCTCGCAAAGCTGGCCGATGCTTACCTGGGAAATCGGCCGCTTATTGCTGTGCAGATACTGGCAGATACGCATAATATCATCACCGCCCTTTTCCCCGGACATCCCGAGCCTGTTGAGAATATACTGTACCTTCCGGCCGTAACCGTCGTCGGGTTTCTTTTCTTTGGGCATGTCCGCAATCTCAGCCATGAACATTTTTTTAATGTTGGACAAGGTCCTCTCATTCTCAATCTGCTTTTCCACCTTCTGGATAACAGACTTCACTTCTATTATATTAATCGGTTTGCTGATAAAGAACTCCATTCCCGCATCATAGGCTTTTCCGACCAGTTCTTTGGCCGAAACCTGGGAAATCATGATGCATCTGGCGCCGCATCCCTTTTCCTTCAGTTCCCTGACCAGTTCCACGCCGTCCTTGCCCGGCATCAGGAAATCCACGAGAATCACATCCGGCTCCAGCGCCAGAATTTCATCCACATTGGCAGGACCGCCCTCTGTCGTACCGCAGACGGTTCCCAGTTCATTGTCCTCAATAATATCTTCCAGAATACTGATAACGGTTACGTCATCTTCAACAATATAAATTTCCATATCATGACTCCTCTAACATCTCAGCCGGTATCATGATGCGGAACTTGGTTCCTTTACCGGTCTCGGATTCCACATCAATTTTACCTTTAAATTGCTCTTCAACTGCATTTTTCACACCAACAAGTCCGACTCCACGGTAAATGTTTCCGGTCTTTTCGTCAAACTTTGTCGAATACCCCATTTTAAAAATATTGGAAAGCTGTCTTTCTGAAATTCCCGGCCCGTCGTCGGTTATTTCAAATATATAGTCGTTCCCCTCTTTGCGCTCCGCGATACATACCGTACCGCTCTTCTCCTTTGTTTCAATGGCTTCAATTGCATTATTAACCAGGTTTTTGAGTACAGCCATCAATATATAATGCTCTTTGGTTATAAAATTATCCTGGCAGTCATACACGAGGCGCACATCCAGCCTTTTCTCTGCCAGCATGTGATAGGTGGACGCTTCCAGAATCTGAAGAAGATCCTGAAAATTCATCTTTTCCTCATCATACTCCTCATCGATTTCCTCCTCAATTCCCTGAATAATCCTGATGTAATCCTTCTTTATCTCATGGACATCCCTTGCAATTTCGAGGGCCATCTGCTGCATCTCCTTCGGAAGCTCCTCCATCATCAGAGTCTTCTCATAAAGCCGGTAAGCATTGCTCATAACCCTCTCAATTTCCTCTGTGTTCTTATGCATCAGGTAAATTTCATTCTTAAGCCCCGTTGTCATAAGAAACAGTCTCTGATACCGGTTCTCATGCTCCGCATTCTTAAGGAGAACGCGGTACTGCTTTTCTCCAATCAGCGCAACGGCCGCAAACAGCGTACGCACAGCCGCTATCATCAGCAGATATTTGATGACGGACAGTTCCGGCAGCATTCTTTGTTGTAGGTATTCCTGCAGGGAGACTTCAAAGACATTTGAACAGAAGTCACAGAAAAAGACCGCTACAATCAGACGTTCCATCTGAACGATATGCTTATTCTTGATCTGGAGTTTAAAAATGAGTCCGTAGCAGATATAGAACAGCGCTCCCGGGAGTACCTGAATCAGGCCTGTTTCCAGCGGCATTCCCTGGAACAGCAGTATAACCAGACGGAATATATAGATAGTGCAGGCCGTTACAAAACAAATCGTTCTTGTATGGACCTGGATTCCTACCGTCATAATCAGGACAGGAAGCAGAATAACGGATGTAGAAATACGGAAATTATTTACAAATACATTCCAGTAGAGCTGAGAGGCAAGGGCAATGATCACTCCTATTGCAAGTGTCCGCTTCCACAGTTTCATATTCATCTCAACTGTATTCATTCGTAATGTCCTCCTAACGGCCATAAAGTGTCTTATCCTTTGAACTTTTTTTATGATAAAAAGAGACAACACACTATTTTTAGTATACTTCTTTTCGGGCGGTCTGTAAATAGGGATTTAACTGAGGTTGGGGGGACGCGCCCGGAACGGACCATGTCCGGTGTGGTGGAGGAGTCTGTCTGAGTCTTCCGGCCCCGTGGGTAGGTTATCGTGGAAGGGGGAATCCGGCCGGAATGAATTGC
>NZ_KE992902.1:0-375 GCF_000466485.1 [Clostridium] symbiosum ATCC 14940
GCAATTGATTCCGCCTACTTCCCCGGTCCAGGTTATCGCCGGGGACGAAAGACTCAGGCGAAGGCTTTCGCACACCGGACCCGGTCCGCTCCAGCCGCTGATTGTCTCCAACCTTAAATGGGGGGAACCCATGTCGCGGCCACTACGTGTTTCCGGCAGGCTGATATCAAACCTTCCGCAATTCTTTCATAAGGGCGCCTTGAAGGCATATCATATTTCCCGCACACGGAAGCACTGAGTAGCCGCGGCAAGGTCCGCCCCGTACTTAACGCGTGAGACAATCAGCGGCCGCAGGCCAGCGGACGGGGCTAATACACCCGGCGGAGTCTTTCGTCCCGGTGAACCTTCCCTTGGGGCGGAGGGGAAGATAAAGTC
>NZ_KE992902.1:475-21496 GCF_000466485.1 [Clostridium] symbiosum ATCC 14940
GCGGCGTCCTCACCTGCTTAACTAAACAACATTGGTTCGACAGCATGAACTGTTTCGTCTTTCTTTCTCTATTCATTATCATAACAACATTACAGAATTTTGTAAAGTTTTTGTCTTTTTGTTAAAACTTCCTGTTTTTCTATTGACGATTCTTGTCTTATAATGGTATAAAAAAACTGTATAAAAGTCAGGCAGGAATTCCTGTCTTATTTATGGAGGAGCAATCATCATGTCTAATGACTATGTTTTTAATGACACCCTTCCGGTGGCGCCTTTAAAAATCGCCGCTTTGGAAAGCTGTAAGGAATTGGCCGGTAAAGTAAATGAACATATTCTTAACTTCCGCCACAATGATATTGAGATTCTGAAAAAAAGGCAGGAGAACCTTCAATACCGTGGCTACGATGCAGATTCCTATCTGTTAAACTGTGCCTGTCCGCGGTTTGGCAGCGGCGAGGGAAAAGGAGCTGTCTATGAGTCTGTCCGTGGTACCGATATCTACGCAATGGTGGATGTCACCAACTACAGCCTTACTTATAAAATGAGCGGTTTTACGAACCATATGTCACCGGATGATCACTTTCAGGATTTAAAGAGGATCATCGGCGCCACGGTTGCCACCGCACACCGCGTTAATGTTATTATGCCCTTTTTATATGAGGGCAGACAGCATAAGAGAACCAGCCGTGAATCATTAGACTGTGCGATGATGCTGGAAGAGCTGATCCAGATGGGTGTCAGCAACATCATTACCTTCGATGCCCACGATCCGAGAGTCCAGAATGCAATCCCGTTAAACGGATTTGATAATTTTATGCCGACTTATCAGTTTATCAAGGCCCTCTTCGCCCATGATAAGACACTGAAGATTGACAAGGATCACCTGATGGTAATCAGCCCCGATGAGGGAGCGATGAGCCGCGCCGTATATCTGGCCAACAACCTGGGCGTAGATATGGGTATGTTCTACAAACGCCGAGACTACTCCCGTATCGTGAACGGACGCAACCCGATTGTGGCCCATGAATTCCTCGGTTCCTCCGTGGAAGGCAAGACAGTTCTCATCATCGACGATATGATTTCCTCCGGCGAGAGCATGCTGGATACCGCCAAAGCCCTGAAGGAGAGAAAGGCCGAGCGCGTCGTGGTATGTACGACATTCGGACTTTTCACCAACGGACTTGACAAATTTGATGAATTTTATGCTAAGGAATATATTGACTGTGTAGTTACGACAAACCTGAATTACCGCACGAAAGAGCTTTTAGAGCGTGAATGGTATGTGGAAGCCGATATGAGCAAGTTCATTGCCGCTATTATCAACTCCCTGAACCACAACGTATCGCTTGAGAATGCACTGACTCCGACTGCGAAGATTCAGAAGCTGATCCGCAGGTATAATGAGAATGCGGACGGGTTTCAGTATTTTAAAACATTAGTATAAGCCGGGGCGGCAGAAAGCCGGAGTTCGTTCCATACCGATTTGGTATGTACGGACTCCGGCTTTCTGCATATCGGGCTGCCGGTTTCTCCATCGCTTCGGTGCGCTCGTACATGAGCACTACAGATCGTCCACCAAAGCGCTGCTTTTTGCATATGCCGTGCTTCTGGCCTCAAAAAAGTCGGTCTTGATCATGTTTGCATTGCTGTACTGGCTGACCCAGGCCATCGTTTCAGGCTCATGCGCATATCCGTCATAGAGAGGCTCAAATCCCAGATTAGAGCAGCGCAGGTTTCCCAGATAGCGGATATAATCCGTAATCATCTGTTTTGTAAGTCCGGGCACTTCATCGCCGATGGCATAGCAGCCCCAGGCTATCTCCTGCTCGCAGCCTTCCCGTATCATCTCACGGTAACAATCTGTCTTCTCCCGGGAAAAAAGCGACGGCTCTTCTGTCTGCAGTTCCCGGATAATACTTCCGAACAGCCAAAGATGAGTATTTTCATCCCGGTTGATATAGCGGATCTCCTGGGCGGAGCCGGGCATTTTGTGGTTCCGTCCGAGATTGTAAAAAAACATAAAACCGCTGTAAAAATAAATCCCTTCCAGTATATAGTTGGCTATCAAAGTTTTCACAAAGGCAAAGGGAGTCTTATCCTTCTGGAATTCATTGTACAGCCCTCCGATGAAGGTATTTCTGGCCAGCAGGTGTCCGTCATTTTTCCACTGGTACAGAACCTCGTTCCTGGTCTGCGGTTCACAGATTGTATCTAACATATAGCTGTAGCTCTGGCTGTGAACCGCTTCCTGAAATATCTGGATAGACAGGCACAGGTTGATTTCATTGGCTGTGATATACTCGCCGATGGCCGGCAGATTGGCCGTCTGTATGCTGTCCAGAAAGACGAGGAAGGACAATATTTTGTCGTAGGCCCGCCGCTCTCCCACAGTCAGCAGCGGATAATCCTTTACATCAGTTCCAAGGTTTATCTCCTCCGGCACCCAGAAATTGTTCATGGCCTGCCGGTACCAGCCGCTGACCCAGGTATATTTCATGTTGTTAAAATCATTCAGGTTGGTGGTATTGCCGTTAATCATACGGCGGCTTTGCAGATCGGTGTCCCCGTCCGGGTTAAATAACAATTTGCGTTTCAGTTCTTCCAATTTGAATTTACCTCTCTCCTATTACTGTGTTCTGTTCCGCTGCCTGTATATCCCGCTTCCGTTACTGCCCGTCAGAAACGTTCTAGCTGGAACAGACTTCACACTCTTCAATCTCCAGGCTTTTTGAACGTATATAATAAATGGTCTTCACCCCGCTTTTCCATGCCAGAAGATAGAGCTCCAGCACCTGCCGCAGCGTATAATTGTTGGTAATATAAAGATTGATACTCTGCGCCTGATCAATGTGGCGCTGGCGGATACCCGCTGCTCTCAGGGACCATTTCTGGTCTATATAATGGGCATTTTTATACCGCCAGTAAGTAGACGGCGTAAGCTCCGGCGCAACGCGCGGAACGAGGCCGTTCTTTTTTTCTTCCAGATAGAAGCGGTTCATAATCGGATCCAGCCCGGCCGTCGTGCCTGAAATCATGCTGGTACTGCTGGTGGGAGCCGCGGCAATCAGCCAGCCGTTCCGGAGTCCCACGGCGGCTGCCTTTTCTCTCAGACGGCGCCACTCATCCGAACAATATCCACGCATTTCAAAGTAACTGCCGGTCTGCCAGCCGCTTCCCGGAAAGTATTCGTAGCAGCCTTTTTCCTCAGCATAATCGCAGCTTGCCTCAATTGCGGCATAGTTGATCCACTCAAACACACGATCCGCTATGGCCAGATGTTCCTCCGATTCCCAGGAAATACCGTTTTTCGCCAGCATATGATGATAACCGCTGACGCCAAGACCGACAGGCCGGTACCGCAGATTGTTAATTTTCGCATAAGGCACCGGAAAAAAATTCAGATCAATCACATTATCGAGCGCCCGGACCGCACAGCGTACAAGAAAAGTGAGTTCACTGCGGTCCGACACATTAATTTTCCCCAGGGAAAGGCTTGCCAGATTGCATACCACAAAATCTCCCGGCTTTGTCACAGTCACAACGACGGTTTCTCCATCCACCGTCTCAATCCTCTGCTCCAGAGCTTCCACCGGACTCATATTCTGTGCAATCTCCGTACACAGATTACTGCAGTAAATCATACCGCGGTGACGGTTCGGGTTGGCCCGGTTAACCGTATCCCGGTTGAAGGTAAACGGTGTTCCGGTCTCCACTGCGCTTTTTAAAATCAGCCGGATGATATCTTTGATTGGCAGCACCCGTTTCGGGATCCGCTCATCCTTCACACAGTCCCAATAACGTTTTTCCCATTCCTGTCCGTAATAATCTTCCAGGGCATAACCGGTCGCCGCCAGAATCTCATGAGGGCACATCAGGTACCAGTCGGAATCGATTGCCTCGTCTGCCAGTCTCCAGAACAGGTCGGGATAACATACGGCCGGAAAAACGTCGTGTGCCTTCATACGGTCATCGCCGTTATTGGTCCGCAGCGCCAGAAATTCGGGAAGATCTTTATGCCATACGTCCAGATAAACGGCTACGGCCCCCTGTCGCACGCCGAGCTGATCTACTGCCACTGCCGTGTCATTGGCCAGCTTAATCCATCGTATTACGCCTCCGGCCGCTCCTTTGAAACCGCGGATCGAACTGCCGGATGCCCGCACCTTGCCGAAATAGAGTCCCATACCGCCTCCGAATTTGCTGACTTTGGCAAAGCTGTCTATACTGCGGTAAATCCCGTCAAGGCTGTCCGGCACCGTATCGATGAAGCAGGATGAAAGCTGATGGTAAGGTTTTCGCGCATTGGAAAGCGTCGGGGTAGCCATCGTGACCTTCAGCGTACTCAGCATATCGTAGAACCGTTTAACCCATTTCATACGGTCTTTTTGTTCCTTCATCGCCAGGTGGAGCGAAATCCCCAGAAACATCTCCTGAGGCGATTCAAGCGGTATGTTTTGGCGGCTCCGTATTACATATCTGGATAATAGAAGATCAAGGCCTGCATAATTGAAAAGCAGATCCCGCTTCTCGTCGATCAGGCCGCCCGCTTCCTCTAGCTCTTCTCTGCTGTAATATTCCATAATATAGCTGCCGTAAAGATTTTCCCGGGTCAGATAGCGGATCCTGTCATAGAAGCTGCCGATCCCGTGCTTCTTATCCTCTTCCCTCAGGTTTATCCGAAAACGCACCAGGAGAAGGTACGCGGCAATATACTCCCAGTCCGGCGCTTCCTTTCGCGTCAGTTCTGCCGCTGCCTGAATCAGCAGGGATAACGCTTCCTCCGGTTCCATATTCTTTTTTACAAAAGCAGAAAACTTATGAGCCAGAAGCTCCGGGGAATATTCCTCCTTCGGCCACCTCGCCTCTATTTCCTCCAGGGCAGGTGCCAGCTCCGGAACCTCCCGGGTTAAATGCTCCAGGCTCTGCAGGCTCACCTGCGATCCGGCTGTTTTGCCGGCGCCGGTATCTTTTAGATTATCCATTATTTACCCCCTGTGGACTCTTTCGCTTATTTTTTGAAGTATCAATGAAATTATTCTCCCAACCGGATAAGCAGTTATCCGGGGGAAGAATCAAAGACAGCTAAATATCAGTATTAATAACTGTTATTAGTTGTCTACTGTAATAATATACCACAAGATATAGGTTCTGGCAATGAAAAACAACAAAATAAGGAATAACGATAGCCTGCATGCTTCGCCGCACGGGTCACCGCCTTCAACAGAAAAGGAACTGCCGGAACCCATTCCAGGTCCGGACAGTTCCTGAATCGGAAGCAGTCATATTTCACATGTAACGGGTAACATGTCAGACAGCATGAACTGTTACTGTAACGGAGCCTTCTGCTTTATGTGCTCCTCAGATCGGCTTCCATGTAATAATAGGTCCATGTTTCACCGCGAAAGCCGGTCTGTTTTTCTCCCAGCCGGTCTGCTCTTACAAATCCCTCCGCCTCATATAAACGGCGCGCCGGCTCATTGCAGTCATACACGCCCAGAGTGACAAAGTCAAGGCCAAGGCACAGCCGGGCATACTGCAGCGCCAGCCGGACCATCTCCCTTCCATAGCCCTTCCCTCTGCAGCCGGGATCTACGATAATAAAGCCCATGTGGGCCCGGTTCCCGGCCCAGTCGATCTGCCGGAAGGAAAAGTGGCCGGCCGGATTTCCGGCGCCGTCCAGTGCGGTGAAGGCAGCGGCAGCCGGATCCGCTGCAAAGTCTTCGCAGTAATCGGCAAGCTGCTCCGCCGTCAGCGGCCAGCAAAACCGGTCTGCCTTCCAGAATTCCACGGTGCGCTCATCTTCAAGCCATTTCATCAGATATCCGGCATCTGCCGGTTTATAGGGTCTCAGCCGCAGCATAATATCCTCCTTTACTTACAAATTCAGTTTTTCATAGCTTCTCTCCAGATAGACATCCAGCTTTCTCTTCAATTCCCGGTTCTCTCCGCTCGACAGAAGGGGATCTTGATCCATCAGCATTTTTACCTCCTCGGAAACCGTCTTCAGAATATCGGCATCTGTAAAAATATCGGCCAGCCTGAATTCCAGATCGCCGCTCTGGCGTACGCCGAATAAATCGCCCGGCCCTCTGAGCTTTAAATCTTCGGAAGCAATGAAAAAGCCGTCATTTGATTTATTTAAAATCTCAAGCCGCTTCTGCGCGTCCTCCTCACCGGAGCAGTTTACCATAATACAGTAGGATTGGGCCTTTCCACGGCCCACACGGCCGCGGAGCTGGTGAAGCTGGGCAAGTCCGAAACGCTCCGAATTTTCTATCATCATGACCGTTGCATTCGGCACGTTAATTCCGACTTCAATGACCGTAGTGGAGACAAGGACCTGGATTTCATTGGCGGCAAAAAGCTCCATGAGCCTGTTCTTTTCTTTCGCCTTCATCTTTCCGTGCAGATATTCGACCCGTATATCACCGGACAGGTGTTCCCTGAGGGTTTTCGTGTAATCGACGACATTCTCCGCCTCCAGCATCTCGCTCGCCTCCACCATCGGACAGATGACATAGGCCTGCCGTCCCTCCTTTACCTCTTTTTCTATAAAACGGTAGGCATTTTCGCGGTAATCCCTGCCCACGACACAATTCTTAATCGGCTGTCGGTTGGCGGGAAGCTCGTCTATAACGGAAATATCTAAATCTCCATAAATAATGATGGCCAGGGTACGCGGAATCGGCGTGGCGCTCATGACCAGAATATGCGGCTCCATTCCTTTATTACCAAGCATCTCCCTCTGACCCACGCCAAAACGGTGCTGTTCGTCGGTAATGACCAGGGCCAGCTTGTCATAGATCACTTTCTCCTGTATCAGGGCATGTGTCCCTACAATAATGTCTGCCTCATGGTTTGCAATCGTTTCGTAGGCCAGCCTCTTTTCTTTGGCTGCCATGGAACCGGTCAGAAGGACAGGTCTGGCAGACAGCCCAAGGCCCGTAAACAGCTCATTCATCGATTCAAAATGCTGTCTGGCCAAAACCTCCGTCGGAACCATTAAAGCGCCCTGGTAGCCGTTTCCGGCCGCCTGGAGAAGGGCCAGGACTGCAATAATTGTTTTGCCGGAACCTACATCCCCCTGAATCAGGCGGTTCATGATATGGCCCCCCGACAGATCGCGGTATACCTCATCCAGAACTTTTTTCTGCGCATTGGTCAGGGAATACGGAAGCCTCTGTTCCAGCCCGCGGATCTGATTATCAATTTTGAACGGACAGGGACTCGCCTTGTCCACTTTCTTATCCTTCAGAAGCCGTACGGAAAGCAGAAACATGAAAAATTCGTCGAATAC
Organism: [Clostridium] symbiosum ATCC 14940; assembly: GCF_000466485.1. Classification (GTDB taxonomy): domain Bacteria; phylum Bacillota; class Clostridia; order Lachnospirales; family Lachnospiraceae; genus Otoolea; species Otoolea symbiosa. The sequence goes on from NZ_KE992902.1 coordinate 7,773, forward strand.
CAGTCTTTTCCTTGAAAAAAGAAGCTCCGTCTCATCCTTCGGAAAGTGAATATGTTCCAAAGCAAAATTATATTCGGCAAGCTGGTATTTTTCCCTCAGGGCGGCGGGGAGGTAATCTTTCTCCGTCTCCTTAACCTCGAGGGCTTCCGCCACTGTCCTGGCAATTGTTTTGTTTCCCAGGCCCTTTGTCTGGCCGTAAACCGGCTGCATGGAGTGCACCAGACGCGCATAGGCTTCCGGCCGGTAAATCTCCGGCTGCTCCATCGTCAGCCGCCCCCTTTTTCTGACAAGCCGTCCCCGGAAAATGAAATGCTCCCCCGCCTTCAGGGTCCCCCTCAGATACGGCATATTATACCATGTCAGCGTCAGAATTCCGCTGATGTCGCGGACAGTCACGGTGGTCACCTGGAGATGGCCGAATTTTACAACGTCCGCCGTCTTGGTCAGCATACCGGATACGGCGGCCATTGTCTCCGGGAGAAGTTCTGAGATCGGCTGCGGCTCACGGAAGGTATCGTAGGCCCGGGGATAGTAATGGAGCAAATCTTCCACAGTCTGCACCCCCAGCCTGGCGAACAGCCCGGCCGTCTTGTCACCGATTCCTTTCAGCGATGTAACAGGCCTTTCAGCGATACCCGGCACTATGTTTTTAAAATTCTCATTTTTCATCAATTTAACCTTTTACAATTTATAAACTTCTGCAAAGAAAAAAGCAGAGGCAAACCGCCGCTTTTTTCTTTGGTCTGCCTCTGTGTAACGGATATTCCTATTCCACCGAAATCATATAGTAGTAGATCGGCTGTCCGCCGTTATGAAGCTCGATCTCACAGCCGGAAAATGCCTCCTGTGCTTTTTCATAGAACGCTTCGGCCTCGCTCTCCTTCACATCTTCTCCATAGTAGATGGAAATCAGTTCGGATTCATCATCTACCATGGCCCGGAGTGTTTTAAGCGCCGTCGATTCCACATCCTTACCGACAGCCAGCATGCCGCTGTCACCGATTCCCATGATATCTCCTTCGGTTATCTCCATCCCGTCGATGGAGGTGTTCCTGACTGCATAGGTAATCTGCCCGCTCTTTACACGACCCATCTCCTGGATCATCAGCTCCAGATTCTCTTCCCACGGCAGATCCGGTGCAAAATTAATAATTGCCGTAATTCCCTGCGGCACCGTCTTGGATGGAACCACAATAATCTTTTTATCTTTTACGAGGCTTCTTGCCTGCTCTGCGGCCAGAATGATATTCTTATTATTCGGAAGGATATAGATAGTATCGGCATTAACGCAGTCGATAGCATTCAGCATGTCCTCAGTGCTTGGGTTCATCGTCTGTCCGCCCTCAATCAGGTAGTCCGCACCGATTCCCCTGAAAATTTCGCTCATCCCATCTCCGATGGAGACTGCAATAAATCCGTATGCCTTCCTTGGCTCCATGGCCTCTTTTTCTTTCTGCTGCTTCGCCAGCTTTTCGGCATCCTTAATCAGTCTCTCCTGATGTTCCTCCCTCATATTGTCGATCTTCATCCTGGAGAGCGAACCAAAGGTAAGAGCCTTCTGGATAGCCAGTCCCGGATCATTCGTATGAACATGTACTTTGACCATATCATCATCAGATACAACGACAATGGAATCACCGATCGATTCCAGGTATCCTTTGAATTCATGTTCCGACTTCTGGTTATATTCTTTTTCCAGATTTATGATAAATTCGGTGCAGTAGCCAAACTTAATGTCAAATTCTTCGGCAGGCGGTGCAGTCTGAAGCGGTGCCTGTGTCCTGGCGCCTTCCACCGACAGATCCATTTCCTTTCCGGTCAGCCCGTCCAGACAGCCTTTTAAGACCTGCATCAGTCCCTGGCCGCCGGAATCCACTACGCCTGCTTCTTTAAGAATCGGCAGCATCTCCGGTGTCTGGCTCAGAACATAATCGCCGTGCTCGATTACCTTTCGTGCAAATTCGATGATGTCCTCTGTCTGTGAGACAAGCTCCGATGCTTTATCGGCCATTCCCTTGGCAACCGTAAGGATCGTACCCTCCTTCGGTTTCATAACAGCTTTGTACGCAGTCTCCGTTCCCCGGTTAAACGCATTGGCAAGAGTCGTTGTCGTGATAACGTCCACCGTCTTTATCTCTTTCGTAAAGCCGCGGAACAACTGGGAAAGAATCACACCTGAGTTACCTCTGGCTCCTCTTAAAGAACCGGATGAAATCGCCTTGGCGAGAGATTCCATTGTCGGATTTTCGATTGCCGCAACCTCTCTGGCCGCTGAAAGTATCGTCATCGTCATATTGGTTCCCGTATCGCCGTCCGGTACGGGAAATACATTCAGCTCATTAATCCATTCTTTATTGGCCTCAAGGCCTTTCGCTCCGGCCAGAAATGCTTTTTTAAGCATCTCGGCGTCAATATAGTTCATACCCACAGGTAGTTTCCTCCTTAATCTATCACTCTTACGCCTTCAACAAAGATGTTGATTTTTTCAACCGCCATTCCGGTAAACTCTTCAACCTTATATTTTACATTCTCTATCAGATTGTCTGCGACCGTGGAAATACTTACACCATAGCTGACAATGACATGGAAGTCAATACTGATCATATTTTCTTTGATGGAAACGTTAATCCCATGGGTAAGACTGTCCCTCTTAAGCAGCTTTACCAGCCCGTCCTTCATACTGACCGCAGCCATTCCGACAATTCCAAAGCATTCAACGGCAGTCGTGCCGGCATACATGGCGATTACTTCCGGGTCGATCTGTATCGAACCAAATTTATTATTAATGCGACCTTTCATATCTCACAGCCTCCGTTTCTTTCTATTTATATTGATGATTATCTCATATCCCTGCCGGGAACTGAATTATAACAATCGCTCTGCGATTATTATACCTTATTTTCATGAAAAAAGAAACAAATTTTTAAATTTCACTTGCAAAATTCCCTTCTTTCTGCTATTATACATTTGTTATGGATTTTTAATAGGAAGTCCAATTCGTTCGGTTAAGGAGGTGCAATAATGGCTAAATGTGCAATCTGTGAAAAAGCTGCTCACTTCGGTAATGCAGTAAGCCACTCACATAGAAGATCTAACAAGATGTGGAAAGCTAACGTTAAGTCTGTTAAGGTAAAAACTAACGGCGGAGCTCAGAAGATGTACGTATGTACTTCTTGCTTAAGATCCGGCTTAGTTGAAAGAGCTTAATTGTGATAGACACAAGGAATTGTAAGTTCTGCAAATTTTAACCGTTGAACAGTGAAGCCCCTGGCATTTGCCCGGGGCTGTCTTTTATTTAACAGGAAATCTCTCCTGTTAAATAAAAACCGCTCGCGGAGGATCGCAACTCTAAAGAGGGCTTGTTCACTAAGCTCGTTACACTCGCTTCGGCGACTCGCCGCAGGCGGAGAATCCCGCGAGCGCGATTCTTTCTTAATTGAAGACGCTAACCTGCATGCTCCGCGTACAGGTTAGCGTCTCTGTATTGACATTCTTCCGGGCTTTAACAGCCGCAGAACAAATTATATCCGATTATCAGGCATGAAATGGCTGCACAGACCCACAGGAAGTTCTTGGGAAAAATGAGTACCAGCATCATTCCAATGCCTATGGAAAATATTACAAGCCCGCATAGACGCCTCACGGCAGTCCCCTCCCTGTACAAATCCGGTTACCAGTATTATATGCCGGCCAGGGTAAAATCATGCGGCTATTTTTCTAATTCTTCCGCCATCGCCTCTGCTTTTTCCAGAGCTTCCTCCGTAATCACGTCGTCCTTTCCGCCTACAAATCGGTTGACAAAGTCAGGAACCATATCGATGATTTTTGTGACGGCATCCTGATGCTTGATATTGACTAACTTTGTGACGCCATTCTGAATGACGAGAATCGCACTGGGGCTCATCTTTGCGCTCATACCGCCTGCACCGTTATTCTTGGACGGCTGGCTGAAGGCTCCGGCCGCCATTGCGCAGGTTACGTCCACCAGCGGAAGGATAATCGTATCGTCGATCTTAACGGCCTCTCCCACCACGGTTTTGGTTGTCACAAAATTATCCATGCCTTTAAACAGTGCCTCCACTGTTGATGAAAACTGATTATCTGCCATATTATATTCCTCCTCGGTTCAGGAACCGCTTCAACTGTTTCCTGAAATTTTTATTTAACAATACACGGATCCCGGCCATCAGCAGAGTGCCCGTCCGGATGCGTCCTTTCAGTGACACTTCGCCTTCCAGCACCTGCCTGTCAAATACAGGCCGGATAATGAGCTTATCGTGATACAGCGGATAGAGAAGCGCAGCCCAGGTAAGGATCTGGCCGGTAATATACGGTTCCTCAAACCCAAATGTGACAGTCCCCTTTAGTTTTACCGGCAAAACATGTCGCAATACTTTTTTTAGCTGTTTTTTTATCAGCCTATACGTCTTTTGATTCTCTTCATCCCGCATAAACGAAGCGGCAGACTCTCTCAGATTATCCGCTTTTTTCAGAGCATCGCAAATGTTTCTGAAAGCAAGCGCCAGCCGGCGGAAAAATCTCTTAACTTTCCCGGCCAGACGCTGCAGCAGATGTTCCTTCACCGGGATGTCTGCCTGCTTCTCAGGCTCACTCTCTTCCTCATGCCGTGAAAACTGCAGTTTCGGATCTTCCGGTTCATCCCGCTTTATCTCCTGCGCAGAAAGAACCGGCTCGTCCTGCAAAACACCGTGATATGCCTCTTCATCCGCATGCGCTCCCCTGACGGAAAACGCATCTTCGTCAGGAACCGGCTCACCGTCATCGAATTCTTCCGCCTCTTCTCCTCTATCTTTAAAAGCACGGAATCCGAGGATACGTATCTGTATCTCGGGTTCTCCATAGTAGCTTACACGAACCGATAAGAGATGCAGAAGCCATGTTATCCTGAACACACCTTCCGGTTTTTCATAAAAAGATCCCTGTCCGCGGTACCTGACAGGGACCAGAAGGACAGACAGAAGAAGCAGAATGATAAGCCCCAGTATGGCAAGCAGCAGGAATCCCGCTATTTTCAATATTAGAAATAAAATATGGAGCATTCCATTCACCTCTGCCCATTATTAGAGAGAAATTCCCGAATGGAAAACCTGCCTGTCGTATGATACATCTCATCTACAATGTCACGCGCCACTTCCAGCGCTTCATAGTAATCGGCAGCAATTCCGAGAATCAGTAAATCCTCTTTCTTACTGTAATATTCCGTAAGGAGGAGGCTGGCCGGATAAATATCCATGAGGTTCTCCCCGCATGAAGCCGGGGTTATCACATGGACTCCCGCCTGAAACCTGCCTTTACGGATATTCTGTATGATTGTAAATCTTTTCTTTTTGGCTTTTTGGCCTACATATAGATGCTTATACCAGCGCATTCCCCTCCACCATTATCTGCTTCAAATTTATCATGCAGGCTTCTTTTTCCGCCGTATCCATGCACAGTGCAAGACTGTCCTTTATATAAGACTCTATCTCCTCAAGTGAATTAAACCAAACCGGTATTTCGGACAGAACCTTTGCCATTACCGCTCTGGATGTGACTTTACACGTTCTTTTTAAACGCGTTTCCAGTTGTGTGAATAAAGTCTCCAGGGAAGAGGAAAACACCTGTTCCGTTACCTTGCCGCCGTCCGGCTCCCTCTTAAGGGAAGCGGCGAAGCTTCCGGATAATAACCGGTCCACTATGAACAGTTCCTCATCCGTGTCCTCTTCCGGCGAAGCGCATTTGCCAAGCTCCTTCAGATAATGCTCCCAGTAATACTCCTGTTTTCCTTCCAGCGGGGCAAACAGAGCGGAAATCTCACCGCCGTCCTCTGCGCAGTAATCATCTCCACCGATGATTCTTTTAAGAACGGCGCCCAGAGTCTTTTCCGCCGTATCCAGGTAAGGAGAATCTATAACATAAGCCCGGCTTTTTTCCAGCACATATAAATCATTGACCAAATCCGGAAGGCATATTAACTGGCCCAGAATATTGGATAAGCTGTCATAGCTTTGATTAAAGCGTTCTTTGAGCGCTTGAAAGCTGTCCCGGGTAAGCTCCGGATAATCGCATTTTTCCATCTCCACGGCTGTACTGTGAATGTTCTGAAAAAGCATCTGCGATAGTTCATCCTCCGGCTTTGTTTCATAGAGCGGCAATGCGGCCGCACTGCGTATCTTGTCAATCATCCGTTCCAAATCTCTTTTTCCGCGCCCTTTGTATGGCCTCAGGCTTTCCTCGATTACGCTGTAAAATTTACTTTTAGTAAAGCGGACGGGCAGCTCGCCGACAATCGTCTGAATGCGCCTGTTGGTATCCAGATTGTTTTCACCATCCATGATGAAATCCATCAGAGAGTCTGCCAGAGCCTCGGGAACGATACGGACGGGTTCCTCCGGGAAGAGCTTTCTTTCCATCCGATCCATCACATATTCGTGTATACAGTAACAGTCCAGATAATTTGAGACACGGTCAAGCAGGCCCAGCGCCTGCTCTCTCATCTCTTCCAGCGCGGAGCATTCCTCTTCCCCTTTGAGAAAATTCTCTGCTTTATCGGTCAGCCTGACCGCAAACTCCCTCAGAAATGCGGAGGGAACCGCTTCCTCCATATCCTCAAACAAGCTGAACAGATTCAGTGTAAATCTTGTGTAGGAATAATAATGTGCTGCCGAAAGCAGCTTTTTTTTATCAACACTACCCAACTTCTATTCCCCTCAGTCTTTCTCCTTATTGGCACTTATAAGGCCCTACTTTTACTACCGTTTTAATCCTTTTTATAATGGCTCAGCACGGAACGCCTGAGCAGGTCAAGTGCCTGTACAACCGTCTGTTCGCGGACTTTTTCCCTGTTGCCGTTAAAATGATATTCCTCAACCTGTACGCTGTCTTTCATATAGCATGCAATATAGACTAAGCCTACCGGTTTTTCCGGAGTTCCGCCGTCCGGCCCCGCCACGCCCGTAACCGCAATGCAGATATCGGCATCCGTTGCAAAAACCCCGCCGGTTGCCATCTCTTTTGCCGTCTGTTCACTGACCGCACCGTATTTTCTGAGTGTGGTTTTGCTGACGTCAAGCTGTTTCCTCTTCGCTTTATTGGAATAGGTGATGAAGCCCTGGCGGAATACCTCGGAAGCGCCCGGTACATTGACCAGCCGCCCTGCCAGCAGTCCTCCGGTGCAGGATTCCGCCGTCGTGACAGTCAGGTCGTATTTTGTGAGCAGCCGGACTACAACATCTTCCAGCGTCTCGTTTTCATCGGTAGTATAAACTGCGTTGCCGAAACGTTTTTTAATCTCTTTTACAACGGGTTTTAAAATCTTCTTCGCTTCCTCATCAGTCTCCGCTCTGGCCGTGACACGGATATGAACTTCTTTCGTCTTTGCATAGGTGGCAATCGTTGGATTGGTCTGGCTGTCGATCAGATCGAGAAGCATCTCCTCCACCTTGCTTTCACCAAATCCGCAGATCTTTATCATCTGGGATCGGATGATACCGGACTGTTTTCCCTGAATATAAGGGCAGACCTGCTCTTCAAACATGGGATACATTTCGCCCGGAGGGCCTGGAAGCAGGATTGCAATTTTTCCGTCTTTCTCCACTGCAAGACCCGGAGCCGTGCCATTGTGGTTTTCAAAAATAACAGCTCCTTCCGGAACCAGGGCCTGTCCCCAATTGCTTTCCGGCAGTTCGCTTTTCATCCTCAGTTTGTACCATTCTTCAAGATGGGCTTTTACCGTAGGGTCTTCCACCAGGCGGGCCCCCATTACCTCTGCACAGACCTCTTTTGTGATATCATCCTCGGTAGGGCCAAGTCCCCCGTTCAGGATAATCATGTCTGCCCTGTCAAGCGCAGTCTTTATGACACCAGCCATTCTCTCCCTGTTGTCGCCTACCGTCGTCTGATAATATACCGACAAACCCAGCATGGCGCATTTTTCAGAGAGGTAACGGGCATTTGTATTAACGATATTACCAAGCAGCAGTTCCGTCCCCACGGAAATCAGTTCAACAACCATCTTTAGATGCTCCCTTCTGTAAGAATCTTATAGTTCTTAGCAATATAATCTACCAGTGATATAATTGTCAATGCGAGCGCTACCCAGACACAGAAGCTTGTGATGAGGGCAAGGGCCGGCATATTCAGAATCAGAAGGACTACCGCCACCATCTGAAATGTTGTCTTGAATTTCCCCCAGTAGCTGGCCGCTATCACGACCCCGTTATCCGAAGCCACCAGCCTGAAACCGCTGATGATAAATTCACGGCTGATGATGATGATGACCATCCAGGCCGGAAGCTGTCCAAGCTCGATCAGGCAGATCAGGGCGGAACAGACCAGAAGCTTATCGGCCAGAGGATCCATGAACTTTCCAAAATTTGTAACCAGATTATACTTTCTTGCAATCTTTCCATCCAGCAGATCGGTAAGGCTTGCCACGATGAAAAGAACGAGTGAAATCATGCGGAAGGTCGTATTTTCTCCTCCCTGATAAAGCAGAAAAAACACAAAAAAAGGAATCATAAAGACGCGCAGTGTCGTCAGTTTATTCGGCAAATTCATCTATCATCTCTCCAATCAAATCGTAGTCAGCCGCACCTGTCACCCTGACCCGGCAAAAATCGCCGGACATGAGGGGAACGTCTGCATTTACAAAGATTAATCCGTCCACACCAGGGGCATCCATATAAGTTCTTCCCACAAAGGCATTCTCATCCGCCACTTTTCCTTCAATCATGACTTCCAGAATCCTGCCAACCATGCTCTCCGCCTTTTCAAAGGCTATATCCTGCTGGAGTTCCATGAGTTCATCCCGTCGCTCGGCTCTGACTTCTTCCGGAACCTGATCCGGAAATGAGGCTGCCGGAGTATCCTCCTCAGCCGAATAGGCAAATACGCCCAGCCGGTCGAATTCCATCTCGTCCACAAATTCCATCAGTTCCTCATGATCCTGCGGCGTCTCGCCGGGAAAACCGGAAATCAGGGTGGTGCGCAGAACGATATCGGGTATCTCCTCCCTGAGACGGGCTATCCGCTCCTTAAGCTCCTCCCGGCTGGTCTTCCTTCCCATGCTTTTTAAGATACGGTCACTGGCATGCTGAATCGGAATATCGAGATAATGGCAGACCTTTTCCTCCTCTTTGATTACCTGAACCAGTTCCTCCGTAATCTCCTCCGGATAACAGTACTGAACACGGAGCCATTCAATGCCCGGTATCTCTGCCAGCCGTCTTAGCAGCTCAGGAAGCATCTTTTTACCGTAAAGGTCCGTTCCGTATAGCGTAGTCTCCTGCGCCACCAGTATCAATTCCTTCACGCCCTGTCCGGCGAGCTGTCCCGCTTCCGTCAGAAGACGTTCCATCGGCACGCTGCGGTAAGGGCCGCGGAGAGACGGAATAATACAGTAAGTACAGCGCTTATTACAGCCCTCTGATATTTTCAGGAACGCATAATGGCCCCCCGTCGTGACAATCCGCTTTTCGCTGACCTCAGGAAGGGCTGAAAGATCATGGAAACAGACTGCCTGCTCCCCTGAAAGCGCTTTGTTTAGTACATTCGATATCTCATCATAGGTGGAGGTACCCAAAATTCCATCCACCTCCGGTATCTCTTTGATGATCTCTTCCTTATAGCGCTGCGCCATACAGCCGGTGACGATCAGCGCCCGGCACTTTCCTGATTTTTTGTACTCCGCCATCTCGAGGATTGTATTCACGCTCTCCTCTTTCGCATCATTTATAAAGCAGCAGGTATTAATCAGAATTATATCTGCTTCATTCTCATCGTCGGTAAATGTATGGCCGTCCTTATTTAAAAGTCCAAGCATCATCTCCGTATCCACCAGGTTCTTGTCACAGCCCAGGGAAATACAAAGTATTTTCATTCTTTCACTCCAATCAATTTTTTGTACATTCAGCGGTAACCAGCGCGTTCCGCGCACAGGTCACCGCCAATCAACAAAAGCCATCTCCTTGCACTTAAAAAGCGCGAGACGGCCTTCTTCATTAGTATTCGATCTCATCTTCAGGAGTATTATCGTCGTTGATAATCTTAACTTTGGATTGGTACAGCTCGTCGATAGCGATTGAAAGCGGTTTTCTGGCATCGGCCGGTACGGCGGACTCCTCCCCCGCGATCAGCTGTCTTGCGCGTTTTGCTGTCGCAATCACGATTGAATAACGGCTCTGTATCAGCGGCTCATCACCAGGCTCCACACCGCTGTTCACCACTTTAATTAAATCATTATAGGATGGACGTAACATCATAATTATTCAGGCTCCTTTCAAAAGTCCTTCATTTCTTCTCTGATTGTTCTGATTAAGTTTAAATGATTCCCTACCCTTGCATGCATTGCCTGTATCAGGCCGTGCATCCTGTCGACGCATTCGTCAATCTCGTCGTTTACAAGGAGAAAATCATAATCTTCAATTCCTTCTGCCTCTTTGGCAGCTCTTGAGAGCCTTGCATTGATCGTCTCAACCGGCTCTGTCCCTCTTTTTACGAGACGGCGGCGAAGCTCCTCTGCGCTGGGCGGAGTTACGAATATAAGCACCGCTTCCGGGAATTTCTGCTTAATTTTAAGCGCTCCCTGAATCTCGATCTCCAGCAGCACGTCTTTTCCAGCTTCCATGCCGGAGGTGACATACGCCTTCGGCGTTCCATAATAATTCCCGACATACTGGGCATACTCCACCAGCTCGTCGTTCTCTATCATCTGTTCAAATTCTTCACGTGTTTTAAAAAAATATTCTCTTCCGTCCTCTTCTCCTTCCCGCGGATTACGGGTTGTCGCGGAAATGGACAGGGCATAGTTATCATATTTTGTCAGAAGGGCCTTCATAAGCGTTCCCTTGCCTGCGCCTGAGAATCCGGATACTACTACTAAAACTCCCTGATTATTCATCATTCAAGTCTCCGTTTGTCTGTTAATCTTAATCTGAACGGCAGTAAAAGCTGCTGGCTGCTATTCTATATTCTGAATCTGCTCCCTGACCTTCTCGATCTCTGTCTTCAGCGCAATTGCCTTATCAGACACTTCCAGATCATTGGCTTTGGAGAGAATGGTGTTGGCCTCGCGGTTCATCTCCTGGGCAATAAAATCCAGTTTTCTTCCCACGCTGCCTCCGGCGGTCAGTTCCGCCTTTGTGGCTTCAATATGGCTTCTGAGACGTACCGTCTCTTCATCCGTACAGATCTTGTCGGCAAAAATCGTAACCTCCGTTGCGATCCTACCCTCATCAACGGCAGAACCCTCCAGAAGTTCTTTCACCTTATCTTCCAGCTTTCTTCTGTATTCATCCATGATCCCCGGCGTACGGTTCTCAATTTCATCCACCAGGCCGGTCATATAATCCAGCTTGCCAAGAAGGTCGGTTTTCAGGTTCTCACCTTCCTTAATTCTGCTCTCTACGAACCTGGCAGCGGCCTCGCTCACAGCCTCCTCCAGAATCTTCCACATCTGGTCTTCATCCTCCGGCTCCTGTTCCATCGTAAGAACCTCCGGGAATCTGGCCAAAGCCGACACGCGCACGTCATTCTCAATCGCGAACTGTTCCGACATCCTGTGGAAATACTCCATATATTCTGCCGCCAGAGAAGCGTTGTATTTTAAAGACATCCGGCCTTCGGTGTAATCCTCATAGGAAATAAACAGATCCACCTTGCCTCGCTGGATATACTTCTTCAGCAGGTTTCTGATACCTGCTTCAAAGAAATTGAACTTTTTTGGCATCTTAATACTCAGATCCAGATAACGGTGGTTCACCGCTTTCATTTCCACTGAAATCTTGTATTCCTCTGTCGTAATTTCGCAGCGGCCAAAACCGGTCATACTCTTTAACATCACAGTTCCCTCTTTCGTCCATAGATAATGGTATTATAATGCAAATAGAGAGGGGAGTCAACTAATTTCAAAATTACGTAACAGTTCAGACAGCATGAACTGTTACGGCATCCGGCTAATTAAATCGCTGCGCGATGAGCCGGATGCTCGCTGCCACTGCCTTTTCGCACGGTCAGCGCAGCAAATGCGCAGACAGTCTGAACTGTTACAGAATTATGCCGTGTCTCTATCCGGCAATCAGCCCCAAAACCGCTGCCAGCAGCATTGTCTTCGGAACCGAAAGACGGAACTTGTACATTGCCCCTCCCGTAATCAGAGCAATGATGACCAGGTTCCACCGTATGATAAATTCCCCGCTTAGAAAAGTGGAGCCGCTCAGTGTTATCACCACTGCGGCCAGCATACCGACACAGGCCGGGCGGATCCCCCACAGCGCATGTTCCATCCAAGGATTCCCTTTCAGCCGTTTTAAGAAATGGGCGGCCAGCATGCACAGTGTCAGTGACGGAACCATAACGCCGAGGCTGCTGATCAGCGCACAGGGGATTCCGTCGATCCGATATCCGACAAAGGTAGCGCAGTTGATTCCCATTGAGCCGGGCGTAATCTCGGCCAGGGCCATCACATCCATCACCTGGGCCTCGGTCATCCAGCCATTGGCCGTCACTTCATCCAGGATTACGGGAATCATTGTCAGTCCTCCGAAGCTGCAAAAGCCGATTCGGATAAATGCAAATACGAGTTTAAGATAGATCTCTGCCACGGCCTGTCCTCTCCTTTACGTACATTGCTATGCCAATCAAGCCGCAGAGGACCACGATAGCCAGCTTATTTAAATCAGAAACCACACAGATGACGGTGACTGCAATCCCGATCAGATACGTTGCCCTGTCAGTCAGCGCATTCTTCTTCAGCTTCCAGGCCGCTCCGATAATAACGGGAATCACAGCGCTTCGAACTCCGTTCATCATCCGGATCACATAAGGATTATTACAGAATATGTCGTAAAAATTTGTGATTACCGCAATGACAATTACCGCCGGGGATACGAGTCCAAAAGAAGCCGCCAGCGCGCCGGGGATCCCGGCAGCCGTATAGCCGAATAATACGGAGTAATTGACAATCATGATACCCGGCAGGGATTTGGCCACGGACATAAAATCCAGAATCTGTTCCTCCGTCACCCACCCCCTTTTCTTGCAGAACTCTTCTTCAATCTGGGCGATGATACTCCATCCTCCCCCAAATGTAAAACAACCTATTTTAAACATTGTACAATAGAGTACAATTAGTTTTCTATATTGTTCTTTCAAACCGCAAACCCCCTTTTTATATGGTTTCAGGAAACTGTTGACCTCTCTGTTTCCTGAGAATGCCTTCCGGTCGAATTGTAATAATTATACATTAGCTGCAAATGCGTGTCAAAATTTAAATGGAGATTTAACTGAGGTTGGAGGACGCGTCCGGAACAGACCATGTCCGGTGTAGTGGGGAGTCTGTCTGAGTCTTCCGTCCCCGTGGGAAGTTGGTCGTGGAGGGGGAATCCGGCCGGAATGAATTGCTGCGGGGACCGTTTGCACTCTTTGGAGTGCGCAGCAGTGCTAAAAGCTCGTGAGGGACCTCGCTAAGCACCGGCGGACTCCCATGTCCCCTCCGCAATTGATTCCGCCTACTTCCCCTGGTCAGGTTTTCGCCGGGGACGGAAGACTCAGGCAAAGTTTCCGCACACCGGACATGGTCCGCTCCGGGCGCTGATTGTCTCCAACCTTAAATGGGGAGGGCCCTGTCGCGGCCACTACGTGTTTACGGCAGGCCAATATCAAAATCTTCCGCAATTTTTTTAAAAGTCCTTTGATGGCATATCGTATTTCCCGTACATGGTAGC
>NZ_KE992903.1 GCF_000466485.1 [Clostridium] symbiosum ATCC 14940
TACGGTTCAGCCGTTCAATCATCTGTTTGAATGGACGGTGTTCCTTAGAAACAGCATCGTTGTTGGTAAGCCCAATCACCTGAGTGATATGGAATGTAAAGGTTTTCCCGAAGTTCTTTACGAATTCCATTGCGGCGAGCGGATAGGCGCTGTAACCATCCGCAATGAACTTAAAGTTCTCCGGCAGCTTTGTAAGGCCTTGGAAAGCCATCCGCATAGCGAGGATACAGGGGCCGATGCCACGGTTGTCAGATACCTGATAACCGATGATGGAACGGCTTGCGGCATTCATGATGAGCCAGATATAGGTTTTAATGCCACGGATTTTAATATAAGTTTCATCCGCGGTGAAGGCAGCCCCCTTTTCGTATGGATACTGGTCGACAAAAGGCTTAATGCAGACAGCGGCGGTTTTGCAGTAGTTGGCAATCTGCTGGTGTGAGAGGCTGATGTTATAGAGGTCTTTTAGTGCCTGGGAGGTTTTCCTCAGGGAAAGGCCGAGGTTGACATGCAGGGTCAGGGCCAGGGACATGACATGAGCATTGTGCTTGTTGAATTTCAGGGAGGAGGCGTTCTTAGGCAGGGAGTTCAGGTCCATGCTGAAAAAATCCACAGTAAACTCGCGATAGATGTAGTGGAGTTTATATTTATTTTTGCCGAATTCATCTTTCAGGTCCTGTTTATCCACTTTTTTGAGGTTGTGGAGATAGTAAGGGCACTTCGGGTTGACACACTTATGGATGGTGAAGTGTTTGCGGTCTTTCTTGGGGACAAGGGAGCTGCTGCAATGCGGGCAACGGAGTTTCGTCAACAAAAAACGGCTCTCATCCGGAGAGAACCTGGTATCACAGATTTTGCACAGGAGCTGCCCTTTGGAGCCATTGTTCTTGTAAAGGAATGGCTTGGGGGCATCACAGCGAGGACAGGAGCAGTCATCCGGGATGTGGCAATCGGAGCGGCGGCTTATGGGGCGGATTATCTTGCCGTAACGTTTTTCGTAGTAAGGGATGAGATCCTTGTAAGTCCAGTCTTGCCGGAAGTCAGTGATCAGAGGAAGCTCATCAATTTTGAATTTTTGGTACTTGGGAGAATGGGAATCATCAAAAGCCCACTGCT
>NZ_KE992904.1 GCF_000466485.1 [Clostridium] symbiosum ATCC 14940
AATGGGGAGTGGAATTTACTTTTTCATTTCAGTGCCGCGTATGGTACACCATACTTGATTGACTCTGTCCGTTTTCCATACTATAATACCAGGTAAGAAGCCCGCAGAGCAAAAGAAAAAGTTGCCCTTAGCCCGCAGAGCAAAGGTAACGGAAAGGGTGCATTGTATGGACTCATATAAGTTTGATTATTCCGGCGGGAAACAATTCATGCTGAATTTATGCAATTGTCCTCCCAACAATCAGGGCCAGTTTACCGCATATTCCAATATCATCATCCACTATCCGGGATACAAGAAAAATGGAGATTACCGTTTGGAAATTCAGGGAGGGACCGTTCCCTCTCACTCCGATATATGCAAAATTCTGCATAATTTGATTGTCAATAACCGGTACTCCTTCTCTGTCCTGGAACAGCTTTTAGAGGATATTTACGAGAACGGAACCCTCACCGATTATGAAGACCGTAACCTTAAATATTTACAAAATCTCATATTCTGGGTTACGCTTCAGGAAGAGATAAACTATCCGCGCACTAAACCATGGTTTGCCGGAAGAAATCTTGCTTTTTGCCGGTTTTATGAAGCGATTTACTGCACCAGGCCGGAATCCGCCTTCACTATCAGGGATGTACTGGGGCGTTGTAATAATCACGGAAAGGGACGGCCAGCTCTGTACCGGCTGGCGGATTGCTCGCGGATTTATTATTATTGATGGGTATTTATATGCCGTTTGTATTGAGTATAATTATCATTGGTAATATTAGTTAGCCGCATAATTAGTTATATAGAAAAATCGCTGAAGTCTCACAACCTCAGCGATTTTTCTATTGGGGGAGTTTTTTATAGTCCCTTTCTTATTTTGATAACAGATATTCTGAATCAGTCTGCTTTGCACCTTTCCAATTATTGTAAATCGGAACAGCCAGCGATACAATGGAGATAACGATTAAGGCAATACAAATTGGCCTGGTCACAATTGACATAACCGCTGCTCCCAGAGAACCTTCCATTATTATTGTGCGAACCATGCCACGTTCTGCAATAGGTCCTAAAATATATCCCAAAACAACTGAAGACAAATCAATTTTCATATATTTTAACGCATACCCAAGTACCCCGCAGCCCAGCATGATAAATACATCTGCATAAGAATTATTACAGAAAAAGCGCCTAAAACCGTCAAAACCAATATGCCGCTGGCGAGAAAATTCTGTGGTATACGGTTAACCTTTGCAAATTGTTTCGCGCCAAGCACACCTCCAATAACCATAACAAAGGCGGCCACCAGCAATCCAAAAATAAAAGGATATGTTACATTCGCCTTAACTGTAAATAAATCGTTTCCCGGAGTCAGGCCGTGCAGCATCAAGGCTCCCATAAGGATTGCCGTGACGGCATTTCCTGGAATCCCTAAAGTCATCATCGGTATCAAGGCGTCTCCTATTACGCCGTTATTAGCCGATTCAGGTCCTGAGATACCTTCCCGGTATCCAGTACCGAATTTTTCCGGATGCTTTGACAAATGTTTCGCCTGATCGTAACCCATAAAAGCGGCGATACTCCCTCCGGCGCCGGGTATAATCCCGATGATGACTCCGACAATACCGCACCATAAGTAGGTCAACGGATAACAGCATATGTCTCTTAGCCTGAATTTGTATTTATTAATTGAGGATAATGCATTATCCATGTTGACGGTTGCATCTTTATTTACTATCATTCCCAAAAGCTGGGAAATCGAATACAATCCAATCAGAGTAGGCACCGTAGGAAAACCGGTATTAGTACCGCAATCCCCATTGTAGCCGACAGACCGGGCATCGCCCCAAAGCAAATACCAAGTATGGTCCCCCCCCAGGACAGCAATCAGATTAGCCGGAGAAAGAGCCGTCGTAAACCCCATAATTATATTCGATAACATATTGTTCTCCTCTCTTTATAAATTGAAACATATCAAAACAGTATGCCGCCGGGTAACGGAACTCTCAAAAAAACCTTAAATGCAAAGAAAATAACAACTGCCATGACTGCTGAGACAGCCAAATACTGATACTTTTTATTCTCTTTGGATTGCCAGTAAGAGAAAGCTGACACAAAGATAAATGTTGTATTATAAAAACCGGCCCCCAATGTTAGCTTTTGTATCTAACATTGGGGGGCCGGTTCATTCTCTCGGTTCAGTAAGACTTTTTTTATTTAGTTAAAATAGCATTTACTTGCTAATCTATGGCACATTTATGAATTATTCAAACTCGGCGTGCCCTCTGTTGACATTAACTATATTTGTTTAGTTTATATGCAAATACATGCCCTTTTTTACTTCAATTACATCATTTATTCTGGCTTACTGATTTTCTGTTGCCAATATGTTGCCAGAAACCTTGATACATTTCAAATAAATCAGAATGGCTTCCTGTGTCAACTAAAGTCAAAGTTAGAATATCATGTTCAATTAAATAAATTAAAAGCCAATCTGGTTGGATATGACATTCCCTAAATCCTGTGTACCTTCCTTTTAGTTCATGATCCCTGTGCTTATCATCCAATGAAAGTCCATGAATTAATTTGTCTACTACGGTATCCAGTAATTCTATATCTAATCCTCGTTTCTTCGCTCGTTTTAAGCCCTTTTTAAACTTACCAGTCAGTACTAATTGATAGGTCATAATTCCATATCCTTTAAAGCTTCAGAAAAACTATTATATTTCTTAGTGTCCGGATCTCGGCTGATTTTCTTAGCTTCTTCCATCGCCTCTATAACTTCTGGTTTATATTTGGGAAGTTCTACATTAAAAGGCAAACCACCTCTTAATACACATTGCCTTAAAAACATATTTGTAGCACTCGATATATCTATTCCTAATTGTCCAAATAACTCCATTGCTTGTTTTTTTAACTCTTCATCGATCCTAATTTGTGTTGGTACTGTTGCCATAATCATCACCTTCCTTTAGTATCATTGTATCATTTTCGGTTTACATTGTCAATCGTTTGTATCATTTTGATAAATATATGAAAATTTTTTATTTAAATTCCACCGCCCGCT
>NZ_KE992905.1:0-2982 GCF_000466485.1 [Clostridium] symbiosum ATCC 14940
GACGCGTCCTCCCAACCTCAGTTAAATCTCCAATACATTCAACCTCTCAATTGCGGCATCCTCCGGCCCTGTCATCGAACATCCCTTATCCTTTGCATAGCGTATGTAGTCGATAATCTCTGCCGTGATCCGTTCTCCCGGTGTCAGGATCGGAATTCCGGGCGGATAGCACATGACGAATTCACTGCAAATGCGTCCGGCCGTCTCGCCGATGGGCAGGGATTCTTTTTCCGCGTAGAATGCCTCCTGGGGCGACAGGACTACCACCGGATCGATATAATCATAATCCATCAGGCTGGATTTATCTCGGCTGAACCGGCGCCGTATCTCCGAGAGGGCGCTTACGAGCCGTTCCACCTCCCTCTGTCTGTCTCCGATAGAAAGGTAGGCGAGGATATTTCCTAGATCGCCGAATTCAATCTGGATATCGTACTCATCCCTCAGCAGATCATAAACCTCGATTCCCGCCAGGCCGATATCCCTCGTATGGACAGAGAGCTTCGTCACATCGAAATCAAAGATGCTGTCTCCATTGACCAGTTCCCTGCTGTATGCGTAATAACCGCCGATTTTATTAATCTCATTCCTGGCGTACCCGGCCAGCTCCGTCACCTTCCCAAACGCCTCTTTTCCCCTGAGGGCCAGATTCCTTCTGGAAATATCCAGACTGGACAAAAGAAGGTAGGAGCCGCTGGTGGTCTGGGTCAGGTTGATAATCTGTCTCACATAGCCTGTGGACATCGCCGGGCCTGTAAGCAGGAGGGAACTCTGGGTCAGGCTCCCACCCGATTTATGCATCGATATGGCTGCCATATCGGCTCCTGCCGCCATTGCGGAGACGGGCAGTCCCTCCCCGAAATAGAAGTGGGTTCCGTGTGCCTCGTCTGCCAGACAGAGCATCCCATGCTCATGCGCCAGCCTGGCAATGGAGCGTAAGTCGGAACAGATTCCATAGTAAGTCGGATTATTTACAAAGACGGCCTTTGCATCCGGATTTTCCTCGATGGCCTTCTTCACATCCTCAAGCCTCATACCAAGGGGTATGCCAAGCCTCTTGTCACCGGCCGGATTGACATAGACCGGAACGGCTCCGCAGAGAACCAGCGCCCCCATAATGCTGCGGTGGGCATTCCTGGGAAGAATGATTTTCTCCCCCCGCTTCACGGCTGCCAGCACCATGCTCTGCACCGCCGAGGTCGTACCTCCCACCATCAAAAACGCATGGGCTGCGCCGAACGCCTCCGCTGCCAGACGTTCCGCATCCGCGATAACCGACACCGGATGGCACAGGTTATCGAGAGGCTTCATGGAGTTGACATCCATCTGCATACACGTTTCCCCGAGAAGAGCCGTCAGCTCCGGATTCCCCCTCCCTCTCTTATGGCCCGGCACATCGAAGGGAACCACCCTCATTTTCTGAAATTTCTCCAGCGCCTCGTAGATGGGCGCCCTTTCCTGGGTAAGTCCGGTCATAGTAATCACCTCCCTGATTAGTATATATTGCGTCCGCTGAAAATCTCGATCATTTCCCTTCTCAGGCTGTCCATAATGGAAAGCCTCGTCCTGGGCGGAAGCTCATAGACATCCGTTTTGAACAGATAGTTCTGCAAATCAATATCCTTCACCATCATTTTCGTATGGAAAAGGTTGGCCTCATACACATTGATATCCACCACGTCATACCGGCGCAGCGTCTCCTCTGCGATATAATCCTGAATGGATTTGACCCGGTGATCCATAAAAAGCTTTTTGCCGTCCATGGCCCTCGTAAATCCCCTGACACGGTAATCCATTGTTATGATATCCGAATCAAAGGAACCGATCAGATAGTCCAGGGTGGACAGTGGGGTAATCTCGCCGCAGGTAGCCACGTCGATATCGACACGGAACGTGGCAAGGCAGGTTTCCGGATGGTATTCCGGATAAGTGTGGACCGTCACATGGCTCTTATCTAAATGGGCCACCTTTGTCTCCCCGGCCACCGGGACCATGGAGCCCTCCGCGATCAACAGCGTCACGGACGCCCCCTGCGGCTCATAATCCTGCTGGGAAATGTTAAGGACGGTGGCGCCTATCATATCAGTCAGCGTCGTAAGGATTCCGGTAAGCCGGTCCGAATTATACTGCTCGTCGATATAGGCAATATAATCCTTCTGCTCTCTGGGCGTTTTGGCATAACAGACGTCGTAAATATTAAAACTGAGGGCTTTTGTCAGGTTATTAAACCCGTATAATTTCAACTTCTGATCCATCGTATCTCCTTTTCCAATGGTACAATGCAAAAAGCGGTAACAGTTCAGCCATGATGTATTCCGCGAGGTGTTTTCGCTGTTTTTTGCGAAAATCCCGAGTTAAGCGGCGCGACGCGATGAAAAGTAAACTTTTCACCACAATCAACGGCGTTTTCTTGCCGTTTCGTGCATCATTTGCTGCAGTTTGGCCGAAGGCTGAACTGTAACAAAAAGCGCAAGTGATGTGTCTGCATCACTTGCGCAAAAATAATCCGATCGTTCTATTCTCCTGCATCCAACGGATAAACCTCCCGCCGGAAATTCTGTTACCGCCCTTCCCGGGCGTTATCACGAATTAAGGAAAACTTTGATTTTCAGAGTCTATATAGCAAATATTTTACTTTTACCACTCTTATTGACCGTTTCACAAGTTGATGTGCACCATCGCACTGGTTGTAAAGTAACCAACTTATAAAATTTGAGCTTCTAACTCAATCAATAAGGCAACGAAAGTTGCCGCTCGGCATTTGACCCGGCTGTCCGTATGGCCTCTACCCGTCTGCGGCGGGTGGTCAAGAATATTTGCATGGATGACTCATCTAAAAATCATCATTTTTCCATGTCGCGAGTATCATATCATTTTTAGGGTGGTAAAGTCAAGAAAAATGTGGAAAATTTCTTGAAAAGGGATAACAGTTTGGAGATTTAGTTAAGCAGATGAGGACGCCGCCGGAACGGCCAGCGGACGGGG
>NZ_KE992905.1:3082-3392 GCF_000466485.1 [Clostridium] symbiosum ATCC 14940
ATATGAGTCTTTCGTCCCGGGGGAGTGGCATCGCTGGCTGGAGAAGGAGATACCGTGGTTTTGTTTTCTCTGGGCGGAGCCGGAGAGAATGATATCCGGCTGGACTGCTTTTTCGAGGGATAGCTCTAAGACAGAGAAAGACAAAGCATACCGGGGTTCCGGACAAATTCGCCCCGAACTCCGGATGAGTTCGAAGCTCAGTTGTCCCGGATTTTGCCCTTGAAGGGCCAAAATCCGCCCGGCGCGCTTTGCCTTTCTCTGCCTAAGAGCTATCGACTCTCGGGCGAACGTCCTTCCGGATATCATTCTC
>NZ_KE992905.1:3492-3790 GCF_000466485.1 [Clostridium] symbiosum ATCC 14940
ATATCATTCTCTCCTACTCCGCCGGAAGATGTCGATAGTATCTCCTTCTCCCGGAAGGTTATCGCCGGGACGAAAAACTCCGCCCAGGGTATCGGCCCCGTCCCCTGGCCTGCGGCTGCTGATTGTCTCACGCTTTAAGTGGGGGAGAGGCCCTTATCGCGGCCACTCAGTGATTCCGTGTGCGGGAAATACGATATGGCTTCAATATTCCTTTATTAAAGAATTGCTGGAAGATTCCACATCCGCCTGTCGGGAACGTATAGCGGCCGCGACAGGGCCCTCCCCATTTAAGGTTGGA
>NZ_KE992906.1:0-14058 GCF_000466485.1 [Clostridium] symbiosum ATCC 14940
AATTCATTCCGGCCGGATTCCCCCCTCACGATAACCTCCACCCGGGGACGGAAGACTCAGTCATCCCCCTCACTACACCGGACATGGTCCGTTCCGGCCGCGTCCTCCTAACCTCAGTTAAATCTCCATAATGTCGGTTCAGCCTTCGGCCAAACTGTAACAAATGATACGTTTGCGTGCCAAATCGAAAAAAATCATAAACTTTTCGAAAAAAATCACAAGTTTTATGCCATACAGGCGGTAGAAAACGGAAATCCGGCATGAATCAGTGTAAAAATTTTAACTTTTTTCAAAAGATGCTCTGTTTCAAAAAAACGGAGCATCTTTTATAATAAGGACATAGCGATGAAGAGAAAAACACTTTTCACCGTGTCCGGCGGTGAAAGGCACGCAAGGCAGAGCTTTCACTGCAAGTCAACAAGGGCAACTTAAAAACAAGGAGGAAGAAGTACTATGAAAAAAAGATTTTTATCAGCAGCTCTTACCGTAGCAATGGCAGTATCCATGACAGCATGCTCCAGCAAACCGGCAGAGACGGCACCGGCGACTGAGGCAGCAGCACCGGCGGAGACAGAGGCAGCAGGCGAAGAGACAGAGGCAAAAGAGGCGGCAGCCGACACAGGAGATAAAGAGCTTATCACCGTGGGCTATGCACAGGTTGGCGCTGAGTCCGACTGGAGAACTGCAAACACAGAATCTTTCAAATCCACATTTACAGAAGAAAACGGCTATAAGCTTATCTTTGATGATGCACAGCAGAAACAGGAAAACCAGATTAAGGCAATCCGTTCTTTCATCCAGCAGGATGTTGACTACATTGTAGTAGCTCCTGTAGTAGAGACGGGATGGGAGACCGTTCTTGAAGAAGCAAAAGAAGCAGGAATCCCGGTTATTCTTTCCGACCGTATGATGCAGGTATCCGACGATTCCCTTTTTGAAGCATGGGTAGGCGGCAACTTCGTAAAAGAAGGCGAGACATGCGGAAACTGGCTGGCTGATTACTTAGAGGCACAGGGACGCGGTGACGAAGAAATCAACATCGTAACAATCCAGGGAACCATCGGCGCATCCGCACAGGTTGGCCGTACGGAAGGTTTTGCAAACATCCTTGCAGAGCATTCAAACTGGAAGATGCTTGACATGCAGACAGGTGAATTCACACAGGCTAAAGGACAGGAAGTTATGGAGTCCTTCTTAAAGAGCTACGACGACATCGACGTTGTTATCTGTGAGAATGATAACGAAGCATTCGGCGCTATCGATGCCATCAAGGCAGCAGGAAAGACATGCGGACCGGACGGTGACATCATCGTAGTTGGTTTTGACTCTGTTAAAGCAGCATTTGAATCCATGATCGCTGGCGACTTAAACGCAACCTTCGAGTGCAACCCGCTTCACGGACCACGTGTGGCTGAAATCATCCAGAAGCTGGAAAAAGGCGAGACGGTTGAAAAGATTCAGTACGTTGACGAAGCTTACTTCGATACAAGCATGGATCTGGAAAACATCTTAAAAGAAAGAGCATATTAATCATAATACATAGCCCAATATTGATTGATTAATCAGGAGGCGTAGGGCCGGAGGCTTAGGTTTCCTCCCTGCGTCTCCTTTTTGATGCCGAAAATAATGGGCAGCAATTAAAAAAGAGGAGGCAAAGCTTTTATGGAAAAGGATTCCGTTCTTGAAATGAGGCACATATATAAGACATTCCCGGGTGTAAAAGCTCTGCAGAATGTGGATTTCACCCTGAAAAAAGGTGAGATACATGCCCTGATGGGTGAAAACGGCGCGGGAAAATCCACGCTGATTAAAGTTCTGACAGGAGTTGAGGAGTTTGAAACAGGGGAAATCATGATTGAAGGCTGTGACCACACAATTATCAACCGCAGCCCCCAGGAAGCACAGCAGAAAGGTATCAGCACCGTATACCAGGAGATTAACCTCTGTCCCAACCTGACAGTCGCAGAAAACCTTTTTATCGGCAGAGAGCCGAGAAAGGGAGGACTGATTGACTGGAAGACCATGAACAGGAAAGCAAGTGAGCTGCTTGGCAGCCTTGATATAAATGCAGACGTTACGAAGACGATTGACAACTACTCCATCGCAATTCAGCAGATGATTGCTATAGCCCGCGCCGTCGATATGTCGGCAAAGGTTCTGATACTGGATGAACCGACTTCCTCGCTGGATGACGGAGAGGTGGAAAAGCTTTTTGAGCTGATGAGGAAGCTCAGGGCGGAGGGAGTTGGAATCATCTTCGTTACCCACTTCCTGGAACAGGTTTATGCAGTATGCGATAAAATCACGGTGCTGAGAAACGGCCAGCTTGTCGGCCGGTATACAACGGCGGAGCTGCCCAGGGTACAGCTTGTGGCAAAGATGATGGGCAAGGATTTTGACGACCTGGCCGCAATCAAGGGAGAGAAAGACAAGGGGGCGGCCCACAGTGATGAGGATATCGTCATTAAAGCAGCCGGGCTGGGCAGGAAAGGTTACATAAAACCATTTGACCTTGTTATTCACAAGGGGGAGGTAATCGGTTTTACCGGGCTTCTGGGTTCAGGAAGATCGGAATCGGTCCGGGTTCTTTACGGCGCGGAACGCTCCGATGAAGGCAATCTGTTCATCAAGGGAAAGAAGGTAGTG
Source organism: [Clostridium] symbiosum ATCC 14940 (assembly GCF_000466485.1). Classification (GTDB taxonomy): domain Bacteria; phylum Bacillota; class Clostridia; order Lachnospirales; family Lachnospiraceae; genus Otoolea; species Otoolea symbiosa. The sequence continues at coordinate 2,647 of NZ_KE992906.1, forward strand.
GCCAAACATCCTCTGACCTCCATGAACGAGGGAATGGCGTATCTGCCGGAGGACCGCAAAAATGAAGGAATTATCGCCGATTTGTCCGTGAGGGAGAATCTTATCATGGCGCTTCAGGCTAAACGCGGAATGTTCCGCCTGCTCAGCAGAAAGCAGCAGGAGGAGTACACCGATAAATATATTGAAATGCTCCAGATCAAGACAGCCAGCCGCGAGACTCCGATTAAATCGCTGTCGGGCGGAAACCAGCAGAAGGTGATTATTGGAAGATGGCTTTTGACAAATCCTGATTTCCTGATTCTTGACGAACCAACCAGAGGTATCGATGTCGGAACGAAGACGGAGATTCAGAAGCTGGTCGTGAAGCTGGCGGAAGAGGGGATGGCAGTGGTGTTCATTTCATCCGAGATTGAGGAGATGCTAAGAACCTGCGACCGTATGGTGGTTATGCGCGACGGCGGGAAGGTCGGAGAGCTTGACGGCGGGGAAATGAACCAGTCAACGATTATGTCAACCATTGCAGGAGGTCAGTAATATGAAAAACGATACATTGAAGAAAATAACATCACAGCGGCTGTTTCTGCCGATTTTCTGCCTCGCTCTGGTATTGCTGGTGAATGTTATCACAACACCGAACTTTTTTGCCATCTCAGTCAGAGACGGGGTTCTGTACGGATACATCATTGATATCATCAACCGCGCTTCAGAGCTGGTAATTCTGGCGATCGGAATGACGCTGGTCGTGTCCTCTTCGGCCGGAACCGACATCTCCGTCGGAGCCATTATGGCAGTGAGCGCGGCTGTATGCTGCAACATTCTGTCAGGCGGGGAGAGGGCGGCAACGGAATTTGCCAATCCATTAATTCTCGGATTTCTCGCTGCGCTTGCGGTCGGTATTTTAATCGGATGTTTTAACGGATTTCTGGTTTCCAAACTGAATATCCAGCCGATGGTTGCCACGCTCATCATGTTTACGGCAGGCAGAGGGATTGCACAGCTTATTACAGACGGACAGATTACCTATGTCCGTGTTGACAGCTACAAGATTCTCGGCTCCTCGTTCCCGGGGGTTCCCGTACCGACGCCGTTTATCGTGGCGGTTGTGCTAGTCGTAGTCACTGCGGTAATACTGAAAAAGACGGCCCTCGGCATGTACATCCAGTCGGTCGGCATTAATAAACGGGCCTCCCGGCTGATTGGAATCAAATCAGTCATGATTATCTTCCTGACCTACGCATACTGCGGACTATGCTCCGGTCTGGCCGGACTGATTGCCTCCAGCCGTATTTACTCCGCAGATGCCAATAATATCGGGCTTAACATGGAGCTGGACGCTATCCTGGCCGTTGCCATCGGCGGCAACTCACTGGGAGGCGGTAAATTCTCCATCGCCGGTTCCGTCATCGGAGCCTATACCATCCAGGCTCTGACGACAACACTTTACGCAATGCATGTATCTTCGGATCAGGTTCCTGTTTACAAAGCGATTGTCGTGGTTATCATCGTAACGCTCCAGTCACCGGGATTTGAACGGTGGCGCAAATCACTAACCAAGAAAAAAGAGTTAAAACTTGCAGAAAAGGAGGCAGCATAATGAAGAATAAAAAACAACTGAATCAGACCAGCTTCCTTCTCCTTATTACAATTGTACTGTTTTTCGTAATGTATGCGGTCGGCTGTATTTTATTTAAGGATCAGGGCTTTGCAAGAACCCAGAACTTTTTAAATCTCTTTATTTCCAATGCGGGCCTGATCGTAATCGGTATCGGAATGACCGTTGTAATGATTACAGGCGGTATTGATATCAGTGTCGGTTCCTTTGTCGCCATGGGCTGTATGATGCTCGCATGGATGATGGAAAAGGGCGGCGTCGGGGCGGTTCCGGCCGTGATTATTGTCCTGATTACCGGTATTGTCTTCGGGCTCGTACAGGGATTCCTGGTCGCCTATATGGATATCCAGCCCTTTATCGTCACCCTGGCCGGCATGTTCTTTGCAAGAGGCATGACTGCCATTATTTCGAAGGACATGATCAGTATTACCAATGAAACCTTCATGGCATGGGCGAAAGCCAAAATCTATCTGCCTTTCGGCGGGTATCTGAATAAAAAAGGCATGATGATCCAGCCCTATATCTATCCGACCGTCATTATCGCCCTTGTTCTTCTTGTCGCAGCCTTTATTATGCTGAAATACACGAAGTTCGGCCGCAGCATCTATGCGGTGGGGGGAAGCCAGCAGTCGGCCCTGATGCTGGGACTGAATGTGCGCAAGGTGAAACTGAAAGCCTACGTTCTGGACGGATTTTTATGCGGCGTCGGCAGCGTCCTGTTCTGCCTGAATACACTGGGCGGATTCGTGGAGCAGGCCAAAGGCTTTGAGATGGACGCCATCGCCTCCTCGGTAATCGGCGGGACACTGCTGACCGGCGGTGTGGGCAACGTCGTGGGGACCCTATTTGGCGTCATGATTAAGGCAACCATAGAAGCATTTATCACCTTCCAGGGAACATTATCTTCCTGGTGGACGCGTATCACGATAGCAGCCCTTCTCTGCTTCTTTATTGTGCTTCAGTCCATATTGACAATGCTGAAAAAGAAGAAATAACCGATAACCGATGATGATGAACGACTGCACCGAAAAACGGAGGAAATGCATAGATGAAAACAGCGAATATTCCGACAGTAAAACTGGGGGTTGTGGCGGTCAGCCGCGACTGTTTCCCGATTGCCCTCTCCACAGACCGGAAAAACAGAGTCTGCGGCGAACTGGCCCAATCAGGGGTGGATGCCTATAACTGTCCGACTACGGTTGAAAATGAAAAAGATATGGAAAAGGCGCTTGAGGAAGTGAGAAAGGCGGGATGCAACGCTCTCGTTGTCTATCTCGGCAATTTCGGTCCCGAGACGCCGGAAACCCTGCTTGCAAAATACTTTACCGAAGGCCCGGTCATGTTTGCCGCCGCTGCCGAGGATGCGGCGGATAAGCTCTGCAACGACCGCGGGGATGCCTACTGCGGCATGTTAAACTGCAGCTACAATCTGGCGCTCAGAAATATCAGGGCATACATACCCCCCTATCCGGTGGGAACCCCGGAGGAAGTGGCGGGGATGATACTGGAATTTATCCCGATCGCCAGATGCATCCTGGGCCTAAGAAATTTAAAACTCATCACCTTCGGGCCGCGGCCGCAGGATTTTCTGGCCTGCAACGCGCCAATCAAGTGTCTGTATGAACTGGGAGTGGAGATTGAGGAAAACTCGGAGCTGGATCTCTTCGCATCCTTTAATGCACATGCGGAGGATGAACGAATTGACGCGGTGGCGGAGGAGATGGCAAAAGAGCTGGGAGGCGCCAATAAAATTCCGGAAATCCTTAAAAAGCTCGCACAGTATGAGATAACGCTGGAGGACTGGATCGAAGGCCATAAGGGCCATCGGAACTATGTGGCAATGGCGAACAAATGCTGGCCGGCCTTCCAGACGGAATTTAAATTTGTTCCATGCTATGTTAATTCCCGGCTGGTGGAAAAAGGGATCCCGGTTGCCTGTGAGACGGACATCTGGGGAGCGCTTTCCGAGTATATTGGAATCTGCGCATCGGAGGATGAGGTAACCCTGCTGGATATCAACAATTCCGTTCCGTCCGATATGTATCAGAAGAGGATAGAGGGAGTATATGATTATGCCCAGACGGATACCTTTATGGGATTCCACTGCGGCAACACTCCGATTACGAAGCTAAAAAAAGCCGATATGAGAAATCAGAAAATCATGGCCAGAACCCTCCCGGAAGAATACACCTTCGGAACGCTGGAGGGCGATCTGGCGCCATCGGATATCACCTTCTTCCGTCTTCAGAGTACGGCGGATGCCGGACTCCGCGCCTATGTGGCTGAGGGGGAGGTGCTTCCGGTTGACACGGAGAGCTTTGGCTCTATCGGTGTGTTTGCCATACCGGAGATGGGCCGGTTCTACCGCAACGTTCTGATAGGTAAAAATTATCCGCACCACGGTGCCGTTGCATTCGGACACTATGGAAAAATTCTTTTCGAGGTATTTAAGTACCTGGGCGTGGAGGATGTCGCATTTAATCAGCCTAAGGGGATGATGTATCCGGGGGAGAATCCTTTTATTTAAGGCAGGCGGGACGCGGCCGGTACGGCCGGAGGACGGGGGAGTGGGAGTGTTTTGGATGACTCTTCAGTCCCGGGGATAGTGCCGCCAGTTGGAGCTGCGGAGAGGATCAATGGAAGGTTTTCGCCGGGACTGAAGACTCAGGGGAGTTTTTGTCCCGTCCTCCGGTGCTTAGCGGGGTTCCTCACGAGCTTAGCATCCGCTTACTCCAAAGAGCGCGAGCGGTCCCCGCAGCAATTCATTCTGGCCGGATTCCCCTCTGCGACAAACCGTCATAGGGGGGCCAAAGACTCATTCACAAACCTCTGCTCCGTCTTCCGGCCGCTTTTGCGGCGTCCTTATTTTTCATCCAACATATTGATCTTATCAGTGAAATTATATATTATTAAAATCAGGAGGTAACAAAATGCTTGTTACAGCAAAAAAATATAAATTCTGGTTCTGTACCGGTTCACAGGATCTCTACGGAGACGAGTGCCTGGCCCATGTTGCGGAGCATTCGAGAATTATTGTGGAGGAACTCAATAAAAGCGGGAATCTGCCGTTTGAGGTGGTTTGGAAACCGACTCTTATCACGAATGAAGTGATTCGGAAAACTTTTAATGAAGCGAATCAGGATCCGGAATGCGCAGGCGTGATTACGTGGATGCATACGTTTTCACCGGCCAAGAGCTGGATCCTCGGGCTTCAGGAATACAGAAAACCGCTGTGCCATCTGCACACTCAGTTTAATCGTGAGATTCCCTATGACGCCATCGATATGGATTTCATGAATGAGAACCAGTCGGCTCATGGAGGCAGGGAGTACGGCCATATTGTCAGCAGAATGGGGCTTGAGAGAAAGGTGATTGTGGGCTATTGGGCGGATGCAAAAGTTCAGGCTGCGTTAGCCTCATGGATGCGTACGGCAGTGGGAGTGATGGAATCTTCCCATATCCGCGTGATGCGCGTGGCCGATAATATGAGAAATGTGGCTGTGACAGACGGTGACAAGGTGGAAGCGCAGATCAAGTTCGGCTGGGAGATTGACGCATATCCAGTAAATGAGATAGTGGATTGTGTGAATTCCGTTTCGGCGGCAGACACGGATGCGCTGGTGGAGGAGTATTACGACAAGTATGATATTCTTCCGGAAGGCAGGGACGAGAAAGAATTCCGCGCTCATGCTGCGGTTCAGGCCCAGATTGAAATCGGGTTTGAGCGTTTTCTGGAGGAGAAGAATTATCAGGCTATTGTAACGCATTTTGGCGATTTGGGAGGGCTTAAACAGCTTCCGGGCCTTGCTATCCAGAGACTGATGGAGAAAGGCTATGGTTTTGGCGCCGAGGGTGACTGGAAGACGGCGGCCATGGTCCGCCTGATGAAGATAATGGCGGCTAATACAAAGGACGCAAAGGGGACGACTTTCTTTGAAGATTATACCTATAATCTGGTGAAGGGCCGCGAGGGCATTCTTCAGGCCCATATGCTGGAGGTCTGTCCGACTATTGCGGACGGCAGGATTGCGATAAAGGAGTGCCCGTTGTCGATGGGAGACCGTGAGGATCCGGCAAGACTTGTATTTACAGCCAAAGAAGGCCACGGCGTTGCCACGTCCCTGATCGACCTGGGCGACCGTTTCCGCCTGATCATTAATGATGTGGTTGTCAAAAAGGCGGAGAAGGAGATGCCTAAGCTGCCGGTAGCCACCGCATTCTGGACGCCGGAGCCGAGCCTGGAGACAGGGGCGGCCGCATGGATTTATGCGGGCGGCGCGCACCATACCGCGTTTTCCTATGATCTGACAGCAGATCAGATGGGCGACTGGGCGGCCTGCATGGGCATCGAGGCCGTATATATTAACAAAGACACAGATATCCGCCGGTTCAGAAATGAATTAAGGTGGAATGAGGCGTATTACAAATTTCATTAACGAAATTTCGACAGGTTACTGTTCGCAGAACCGCGCTTTTCAGCGGCGCTGTGAACAGTGACAGTGACAATTCAAAGAAGGATGATGAATATGAGCCACAGCACAGAACAGGTTATACTTAGTATCACAGAAGGTAGGACAGCGCTTGGGATTGAGTTTGGTTCCACCAGAATCAAGGCTGTACTGACCGATGAGACGACGGCCCCGATTGCACAGGGGAGCCATCAGTGGGAGAACCGCCTGGTAAATAATATCTGGACCTACACGATGGAGGATATCATGACCGGCCTCCAGGCCTGCTACCGGGATCTGGCCCGGGATGTAAGGGAGAAGTACGGACGGGAGCTTACAACGATCGGTTCCATCGGAATCAGCGCCATGATGCATGGATATATGGCATTTGACAAGAACGGTGTTCTTCTGGCCCCTTTCAGGACATGGAGAAATACCATCACGCAGGAGGCATCCGAAAAGCTGACGGAACTCTTTCAGTACAATATTCCGCAGCGCTGGAGCATTGCCCATTTGTACCAGGCAATCTTAAATGGGGAGGCTCATCTGACGGAGCTGGATTACCTGACAACACTGGCAGGTTTTATTCACTGGAAACTGACCGGAAAGAAGGTGCTGGGAGTCGGGGACGCTTCCGGCATGTTCCCAATTGATACGGCAACGGGAAATTATAATCAAACGATGGTGAACCAGTTTGACGGCCTTGATGTGATGAAGGAATATTCCTGGAAGCTCCGGGATATTCTTCCTGAGGTGCTTACCGCAGGCGAAGAGGCCGGAACACTGACGGAAGAAGGTGCGGCGCTTCTCGATGCGTCCGGGCTCCTGAAACCGGGAATTTTACTCTGTCCGCCGGAGGGAGACGCCGGTACCGGAATGACGGCGACAAACAGTGTAAAGGTGAGAACCGGAAATGTCTCCGCCGGAACCTCCGTTTTCGCGATGGTGGTGCTGGAGAAAGAATTGTCCAGGGTTTATCCGGAGATTGATCTGGTGACGACGCCTTCCGGGAACCTGGTGGGCATGGTTCACTGTAATAACTGTACCTCTGATCTAAACGCCTGGGTGAATATTTTTAAAGAGTATTCTGAGGCGATGGGAATGAAGGCAGATATGAATCAGCTGTTTGGAACTCTGTATAATAAGGCTCTGGAAGGCGATGCCGACTGCGGCGGGCTCATGTCCTGCTGTTATCTGTCGGGTGAGCCGATCACAGGCTTTGAAGAAGGACGTCCGCTATTTGTACGGACTCCGGACAGCCGCTTCAATCTTGCCAACTTTATGAGAACCCATCTGTACAGTTCCCTTGCCACACTTAAAATTGGCCTTGATATCCTCTTTAAAGAGGAAGGGGTAACGCTGGATAACCTGATGGGCCACGGCGGCCTGTTCAAGACCAAAGGGGTCGGACAGAAAGTCATGGCTGATGCCGCAAAGGTACCCGTATCCGTAATGGAGACGGCAGGAGAGGGCGGAGCCTGGGGTATCGCAGTGCTGGCCTCTTATATGCGTGACAAAGAAGAAAATGAGACGCTGGATCATTATCTGGAGACAAAGGTGTTTGCCGGAGAAGAGTCAGTCAGAATAGAGCCGAATGCCATAGATGCGGAAGGATTTGACCGGTTTATTGAATGCTTTAAGGCAGGGCTTGCAGTGGAGAGAGCTGCGGTGATTAATTAAGTAGGTGAGGACGCCGCCGGGACGGCCTGTGTAGTATTTATATGAGTCTTTCGTCCCCTGGGAAGGTTTGTCGTGAGTTGGTGCTGCGGGTTTAGCCGGGACGAAAGACTCCTGCCGAGTGTGGCGCCCGTCCACCGGCCTGCGGCCGCCGCTGATTGCCTCACATTTTAAGTGGGGGAGAAAAGTCGGTATCCCCCACTGCCATGAGGCCAACCACGTGTCCGCATAGGATGCAGCTGTACTTCGATAATATACCGAGCATGGGTTGAAACAATTAAAATTCATAAGAAAGGTGAGAAAAATGTTAAAACATTTGAAAAAAAAGGTTTATGAAGCAAATATGCAGCTCCCGCAGTACGGTCTGGTAACATTTACCTGGGGAAATGTCTCCGGAATTGACCGTGACAGGGGGCTGTTTGTCATTAAACCGTCCGGTGTCGATTACGACAAATTAAAACCGGAAGATATGGTAGTAATGGATTTAAAGGGAAATAAGGTGGAGGGGGATCTGAATCCTTCCTCCGATACCAAAACCCATCTGGAGCTGTACAACCGTTTTCCCCAGATTGGCGGAATTGTACACACTCACAGTCCGTGGGCCACATCCTGGGCTCAGGCGGGACGTGATATTCCATGCTATGGAACAACCCATGCGGATTATATTTACGGCAGTATTCCATGTGTCAGGAATCTGACCAAGGAAGAACTGGATGAGGATTATGAGCTGAATACGGGTATTCTGATTGCGGATGTCTTTGAGGAGAGAAAATTGGATTGTATGGCAGTTCCCTGCGTACTCTGCAAAAACCACGGGCCCTTTACATGGGGAACCGACGCATTTAACGCAGTGCATAATGCGGTGGTATTGGAAGTAGTGGCGAAGATGGCCGCTCAGTGTGAGTGGATTAATCCGCAGGCAGAGCCGGCGCCCCAGTGCCTTCAGGACAAACATTATCTGAGAAAACATGGGCCGGGGGCCTATTATGGCCAGGGAAATTAATTTTTTTCCAACAATTCAACCTATAATGATTGCATAAATAGAAATATATAGTAAAATGTTGTGGTAGGCAGACGGTAAAGAATGCTGTCTGTTTTACTTATAACAAACTGAAAAATGGAGAATGAAAGGCGGAGGCAGACATGAAATTTTTTATTGACACAGCCAATGTGGACGAGATCAGAGAAGCGAACGACATGGGAATCATCTGCGGCGTTACAACCAATCCATCCCTGATTGCAAAAGAGGGACGCGATTTCAATGAGGTAATCAAAGAAATAACAGAGATTGTGGACGGTCCGATTTCAGGTGAAGTAAAGGCTACTACGGAAAAAGCGGAGGATATGATTGCAGAGGGACGTGAAATTGCAAAAATCCATCCGAATATGGTAGTGAAGATCCCAATGACGGCTGAGGGTCTCAAAGCGGTGAAGGTGCTTTCTGCTGAAGGAATCAAAACAAATGTCACCCTGATCTTTACGGCAAACCAGGCTCTTCTGGCTGCCAGGGCTGGCGCATCCTATGTTTCCCCGTTCCTGGGAAGACTGGATGATATTTCAACAAATGGTACCGAACTGATTTATGATATCGTTCAGATTTTTGATAACTATCCTGAGATTTCCACTGAAATTATCTGTGCATCCACGAGACATCCTCTCCACATCACAGAGTGTGCAAAGGCTGGAGGAGATATTGCAACTGTTCCGTTCAAGGTTCTGATGCAGATGGTTAAACATCCTCTGACCGATCAGGGAATTGAGAAATTCAAAGCTGATTATGAGGCAGTGTTCGGCAAATAATTGGGAAAGGAATCCGCAATGGAACTCTTAGAACTTAAACAAAAGGCAAATGAAGTCCGCAAGGGAATCGTGACGGCGGTACACGCAGCTAAATCCGGCCATCCGGGCGGCTCCCTGTCGGCGGCAGACATTTTAACATACCTCTATTTTGAAGAGATGAATATCGATCCGGCCCAGCCGAAGAAAGCGGACAGAGACCGTTTTGTCCTGTCCAAAGGGCATAATGCGCCGGGACTCTACGCCGTATTGGCTGAGAGAGGATATTTTTCGAAGAAAGATCTCCTGACACTCAGGCATATTGGCTCCTACCTTCAGGGGCATCCCGACATGAAACATATTAACGGTGTCGATATGTCCAGCGGTTCTCTCGGACAGGGAATTTCAGCGGCGGTAGGTATGGCGGTCTCAGCGAAAATAAGCGGCGATTCTTATCATGTATACACGCTGCTGGGCGACGGTGAGATCCAGGAAGGCCAGGTCTGGGAAGCGGCAATGTTTGCCGGACACAGGAAGCTGGACAACCTGACTGTGATCGTCGATAACAATAATTTACAGATTGACGGCTCCATCGAAGACGTCTGCTCTCCTTATCCGATTGATAAGAAGTTTGAGGCATTTAATTTCCATGTAATCTGCGTAGAAGACGGAAATGATATGGAGCAGCTTAAAAAGGCATTTGACGAGGCGAAGACCGTTAAAGGCAAGCCGGTGGCAATCATTGCCCGCACATTGAAGGGGAAAGGCGTTTCCTTCATGGAAAATAAGGCTTCGTGGCATGGCAAGGCACCGAATGACGAGGAGTTTTCCCAGGCAATGAAAGAGCTTGACGAGGCTACGAAAGAACTTGACGAGGCAGGTGGCGCAGATGGAAAATAAGAAGAAAATTGCAACCCGGGAAAGCTATGGCAACGCGCTGGTGGATCTGGGAAAGAAGCATGAAAATCTGGTGGTCCTGGACGCCGATCTGGCAGAGGCGACAAAAACGGCAGTGTTTAAGAAGGAATTTCCTGAACGCCATATCGACTGCGGAATTGCAGAGTGCAATATGATGGGTATTGCGGCGGGAATCGCAACAACCGGAAAGGTTCCTTTTGCCAGTACTTTCGCAATGTTTGCGGCGGGGCGGGCTTTTGAGCAGATTCGAAATTCCATCGGCTATCCTCATCTGAATGTAAAAGTGGCGGCCACACATGCCGGAATCTCCGTAGGTGAAGATGGAGCCACCCATCAGTGCAATGAAGATATCGCTCTGATGCGTACAATTCCGGAGATGGTGGTCATCAATCCGTCGGATGACGTGGAGGCGAGAGCGGCAGTGGAGGCGGCCTATGACCATGAAGGCCCGGTTTACCTGCGATTTGGCCGTCTGGCGGTTCCGGTTATCAATGATAAACCAGGTTACCGCTTTGAAATTGGCAAAGGTATCATGCTGAAGGGAGGCCGTGACGTGACGATTGTCGCCACCGGACTCTGCGTTTCAGCCGCTTTAGAGGCAGCGGAGCTTCTGAAAGAGGACGGAGTGGACGCCGAAGTAATTAATATCCACACAATTAAGCCGATTGACGAAGATCTGCTGATTGGTTCGGCAGGCAAAACAGGTAAAGTCGTGACCGTGGAGGAACACTCCATTATCGGCGGCCTCGGAAGCGCAGTCTGTGATGTGCTTTCAGAGCAATTTCCTGTTCCGGTCTATAAGATAGGAATCCGTGATACTTTTGGCGAATCCGGTCCTGCGGCAGACCTTCTCAGGAAGTACGGCCTCGACGGCGAGGGAATCAGAACTCAGGTTGCGGAGTGGCTGAACATCAGGAGATAGACGGCATTTCGGAGATTAACCGTAATTAATTAAGCAGGTGAGGACGCCGCCGGTACGGC
>NZ_KE992906.1:14158-14383 GCF_000466485.1 [Clostridium] symbiosum ATCC 14940
TGGGGTGTGTATATGAGTCTTTCGTCCCGGTGGAGGATTGTCGTGGTATGGGGCTGCGGGGGAAGATAAAGTCTGCGGAGTACGCTCCCGCTCTGTGAAATGCATCGCGCTGCTAGGCTTGAAGAGACCTCGCCAATCAGCGATGGATTTCAACGGCATCTGCAGACTTTATCTTCCCCTCCGCCCCAAGCCCAGGTTTTCGCCGGGACGAAAGACTCAAGGCCA
>NZ_KE992906.1:14483-14714 GCF_000466485.1 [Clostridium] symbiosum ATCC 14940
CACGCGTTAAGTGCGGGGGCGGACCTTGTCGCGGGCATTCAGTGCTTCCATATGCGTTAAATATAGGTTGGATATGGGCTGATGCAGTTGTATAAGTATATTGGTTGTAAATTTGCTAAATTTGATGTTTATAATAGAATGAGCGGAATTAAGGCCGGAAGAATATCACCGGTTTAAATTCCGCTCAATTTGGCGTGGTATGGAGATTTAACTGAGGTTGGGAGGACGCGT
>NZ_KE992907.1 GCF_000466485.1 [Clostridium] symbiosum ATCC 14940
TCCGGACGCGTCCTCCAACCTCAGTTAAATCTCCCTTTATTGCACTGTTAACTAAATGACATTGCCATATGAACAGTAACGTGTCGATATATCAGAAAAAATACCGAAATAAACTCCTTGCATAATACCTGATGTATATTATAATAGTAAAGTAAAACCATTATTTTATACATGAAGCGGTATTACCGATTGTCAAAGTTTTGACAGCTTGAACGGTTACTGCCGTTTACAGATAAAGGCCTTCAGGCAGAAAGATGGAAGATATGATGAAAGAACAGAACGCAGCTGTGAATGAAGCAGCAGAATATCTGGATCAGATACCGAAGTTTTCTAAAGAGAAGCATACTGTGGAAACTGTCAGGGAAATGCTGAAAATTCTGGGAATTTCTCAGGAGGATATGAAAATCGTGCATATTGCAGGTACCAATGGAAAAGGCTCTGTCTGTGCATTTCTGTCATCCATTCTCAGGGAGTCCGGACATAGCTTTGCTGTATTTACATCCCCCCACCTGCTTTCGATCCGGGAAAGGTTTGCTTTTAACGGACGTGATGTGGAGGATGAATTATTTTTGTTTGCATTCCGGAAGGTTTGTGACGCGCTCGAAGCATTCGGAGAAATAGGGGCGGGCCATCCCTCCTACTTTGAGTTTTTATTTTTAATGTTTATGGTTATGGTAAAAGAATCACCCTGCGATTATGTAATTTTGGAGACAGGACTCGGCGGGCGTCTGGACGCGACAAATTGTGTGGAGCATCCCCTGGCGGCCGTGATTACGTCTGTCAGCCTGGATCATATGGAATACCTGGGTGACACAGTATCCAAGATTGCAGGAGAGAAGGCCGGTATTATCAAAGCCGGCGTACCCGTAATATTCGATAATACATCGGCCGAGGCGTCATCCGTCATCAGGGCGAAAGCGGAAGAGATGGGCAGCAGGGCCTGGCCGGTGGACAATACGTCCTACAGCGGACTGGAGCTTGACGGCGATCACTTAAAGCTTTTGGCAAAGAATAAGGATGGGGACAGAGAATACCGTCTCGATATCCCGTTTGCCGCCGAATATCAGGCGGTGAACTCTATGCTGGCGTTCCGCACTGCTGAGCTTATGGGAATCGGCGGGGATGTAATCTGCAGAGGTATCGGACAGGCCGTATGGCCCGGACGGATGGAGCAGATCATGAAGGACGTCTATCTGGACGGCGCCCACAATGAGGGCGGAATCCGTGAATTTGCAAAAGCGGCCAGGACGATTGCCGCCAGGCACGGCGGCAGGAAAATCCTTGTGTTTGCCGTGGTTTCAGATAAGGAATACCGTGAGATGGCGGAGATTCTCTGCAGGGAATTTATGCCGGATGTGCTGATTCTGACACAGATAGAATATGGACGGGGGCTGGCGATTAATGAACTTAATCAGGCCGCCCACGATGCCTGGAATGCTGTAGACGGCCGGGCCGGAACAATGGACAATGGAAGCGGCCACGATATCCGGGTGATTAAAACGGTGGAGGAAGCATTAAAAGAGGCTGTTAATGAGAAAAAAGCAGAGGATACGGTTTTCTGCGCAGGTTCTCTCTATTTGATCGGAGAGATAAAGGATGTGCTGAGGAGGAATTAAGCATGAGCGAAGAAGTATTGGCAATTGATTTTGACAGTGAAATAGAGCGGTTTAAACCAAGCCTTGAGGTGGAAGATATCGGCGAGGCGATTGTAAAAAGTGATTTGACGGATATGTCCGACATCATGATTGAACTTTTAAAGAGAATGAAAGAATAGGCGGTAAGAATGGATCAGATGAAAAGAATCCGCCTGGTTTCCAACAGCTTTTACAATACCGGGCTGGAACTGGCGAGAATACGAGATTTGACAGGTGCGGTACAGTATCTGCAAAAGTGCCTGAACCTGAATAAATACCATATAGAAGCGAGAAATCTGCTGGGCCTTATATATTATGAGATGGGAGAGATCTCGGAGGCGCTTGTACAGTGGGTTATAAGCATGAATTTCCAGGAGAATGACAACAGGGCGGATCATTATCTGGAGCAGATACAGAGAAAACCGGAACGCCTCGAGGTGGTCAGCCAGAATGTGAAAAAGTATAATCTGGCTCTCCAGCAGGCTCAGAGCGGAAGCGACGATCTGGCGGTCCTGCAGCTTACACGTGTGGTGGAAGCCAATCCGAAGTTCATTAAGGCGCATTTGCTGCTGGCGCTGCTGTATATCAGTCACGAAGACTATACCAAGGCGGGAAAATCTCTCTATAAAGTATTAAAAATAGATAAAAATAATCCCAAGGCATCCTGGTATATGTCGATTGTCAAGGCCAGGACGGGAAAGGCTGAGATTGAGCGCAGAAAGATTAAAAATGCATTTTCCCACCGGCAGATGCAGGATGACGATGTCATTATTCCGCCCAGCTACAAAGAGAATACCGGGTGGCAGTCCGTACTCAATATCGGTGCGGGACTCCTTTTGGGCGCGGCGGTTATCTTTTTCCTTGTCATGCCGGCCGCGACGAAGAAATTAAATAACGAACACAACCAGGAGATACTCCAGTATAATGAGCAGCTCAATCAGAAAAATGAGGAAATCTCCAGCCTGAACAACAGCATTGAGACTTATAAAAGCGATAAGGATTCGGCGGAAGAGCAGTTAAACAACTTCTTAAACAGCAATGAAAGCGTGGTAAACCAGTACAGTATTCTGGTAAAAATATTGCAGGCGTACAGAAATAATAACCTGACGGAAGCGGTATCCCTTTATGCCGGTTTTAATCCGGCCCTGTTTACGGATGAAAAAGATCTTGCCATTGCCAATGCGGTGAAGCAGGATATAGAGACTAACGGATACCAGACTCTGGAGGACCTGGCTTATACGATGTGGTCCGCAGGAAGACTGAGCGAGGCGTTGAGCTACTATCAGACCTGTCTGAGCATCAGGCCGGATAACCCTAAGGTTATCTTTAATATGGCGATGATTAACCGCTCCCAGGGACAGACGGATACGGCCGTTCAGCTTTTCACCCAGGTCGTCACCCAGTTTGCCGATTCGGAATATGCCGACAGGGCGAGAAGCCAGTTGGCGGAGCTGGCGCCGCAGAGCGAGGCGGCCGGTGCGCCGGGTCAGTCGATGGGAAATCAAAATCCATCGGGAACAGAGCCGTCGCAGGCGGATTCGGGTAACAGCGGCGCTGCGGGAACCGGTACTGCGGGGACCGGCACAGCGGGTGCGGATACAGGTGAAACCCAGCCGGCTGCAGATGAGACGCAGGCTCCGGCCGGTGAAAGCAGCGCTCCGGAAGAAAGCAGCGCAGCCGGAGAATAAACGGCAAAGGGCGCAAAGCAGCAACATGATAGAAGACACTACGGAAGATAAATGATGATACCCGTAGTGTCTTCTTTTTTCATTGAATTTAAAGCAGCAGCTTATTATTGAAATATCGAAAGGAGCATATAAAAATGCAGAATGAACTTTTTACCTATGAGGCAGACGGACAGGCTCTAATCATCCATCTGCCGAAGGAACTGGATCATCATAACTGCCGTAATCTGAAATATGAAACGGATCTTCTGATGGAAGAAAATTATATCAACAAAATTGTTTTTGATTTTTCAAACACGGAATTTATGGACAGTTCCGGAATCGGAGTCTTGCTGAGCCGGTACAAACAGATGGAGGGCAGCCGGGGAACGGTCCGCATTTACGGCGCAGGTCCGAGAATCACGAGAATCCTGACGATAGGAGGGATAATGAGACTTGTCAAAAAGTGTGATACAAGGGAAGAGGCAATCTATGGATAAGGAAAGAGAGGAGAATAGTGTGAAGGCGGGACAGACCATGCAGGAAATTCAATTAAATATGGATATAAAAGAACAGGGAGCCGGAAAAATGCCCAGAAAAGAATGGATGAAAATGCAGATTGAGAGCCGGTCGGAAAATGAGGAGTTTGCCAGGGTTACGGTAGCCGTATTCATGAGCCGCATGGATCCGACCCTCGAAGAAATTAACGATGTAAAAACCGCAGTTTCAGAGGCGGTAACCAACTGTGTCATACACGGATATGGGAACGGGGAAGGAATTATTTACATAGAAGCCGGTATTGAGGAAGATGAGCTTTCCGTATGGATCAGGGACGAAGGGAAAGGAATTGAAGATATCAGGATTGCGATGGAGCCCATGTATACCAGCGATACCTCCGGGGAGCGTTCCGGTATGGGATTCTCTTTTATGGAGGCGTTCATGGATCAGGTGGAGGTGGAATCAGAGCCAGGCCGGGGAACTATGGTAAAAATGAAAAAGAAAATCGGCAGGTGACTCTATGGATGAGACCATGAAACTGATCGAGATGGCTCACAGCGGGGATAAAGCAGCCAGAGAAAGGCTGGTAATGGACAACGTAGGACTTGTCTGGAGTATTGTCAGACGTTTTACGGGAAGAGGATGTGAGACAGAAGATTTGTTTCAAATTGGAAGTATCGGTCTAATCAAGGCAATCGACAAATTTGATACTTCCTATGACGTACGGTTTTCCACCTACGCAGTTCCCATGATCACGGGAGAAATCAAGAGGTTTCTCAGGGATGACGGAATGATCAAGGTAAGCCGTTCCATTAAAGAACTGGGCTTTAAGGTAAGCGCGGTCCGTGAGAGCCTGTCGGGTTCCCTGGGACGCGAGCCTACGCTGGAGGAGATTTCAGAAGCTTTAGAGGTCAGTAAAGAGGAGGTGGCGGCATCCCTTGAAGCCGGCTGCCAGGTTGAATCACTCTATGCGCCTTCCGGTTCGGGAGAGGATAATACCTTGTCCCTCATCGACAAGGTGGCGGAAGAAAAAGAAGAAAATGAAATGCTTCTGGACCGCATGGTTCTGGGAGAGCTTCTGAAATCACTGGAGAAAAAGCAGAGGGAAATCATAGTCCGACGGTATTTTTATAATCAGACCCAGACCCAGATAGCGGAGATCCTTGGAATCTCCCAGGTGCAGGTGTCCAGAATGGAACGGAAAATACTGCGTGAGATGCGTGAAAAACTGTAGGTATGGTTTCATAGGAAGGTAAAACAGGGAGACGGCAAAGACAGGGGCCGCCTCCCTGTTTCCGATCTTCATATTAAATTATTTTTACAGAGAATAAAAATCCGTCTTTGCACCATACTATCCCTAAACAGTTCAGAGGAAAAGGATGTGAAGTGACATGAATCTGCGAAAAAAAACAGGATTAATCATACTGCTCTGCTGTATGGCGGCTATCGTGGCCGTAGTATGGTACTGTCTTCTGACCGTGGGCCGTAACTCATCCCATGTTGACGGCACCTTCGTCAGAAACCTGGAAATCAGGGAAGAAATGGAGATGGCAGCATGACACAGACAGTATATGTAAAACTAAGCCAGATTACCCAGGTCCATAAAAAAGATGTATTCCTGAGTGACATTGCAGATGTTTACTGCAGTGACAAAAGCACGGCCAGCCGCTGCAAAGCGGTGAAAGTGCAGACAATCCATTCGGATCAGGAAAAACGGTATATGGGCAGCATTGTGGACGTTGTTCAGAAAATTTCTGAAAATGTTCCGGAAGCGGAAGTCAACAGTGTAGGAGAAACAGATTTTATCATTGATTATCAGCCATCTAAAAAGCCAATGTACACCTGGCAGTGGCTGAAAACTATTTTTGTCTGCCTGGTGTGTTTTTCAGGCGCGGCATTTGCAATTATGACTTTTAACAACGATGCCAGCGTACTGGATGTATTTAAGGAACTTTACCGTCTTATCATGGGACAGGAGTCGGATGGACTGACCATACTGGAAACCTCCTACTCAGTCGGCCTTGCGCTGGGAATTATCGTATTCTTTAACCATTTTGCAAAGCTCAAGCTGAATACGGATCCGACGCCGCTTGAAGTGGAAATGCGTTTATATGAAGATAATATCAATAAAACCCTGATTCAGAATGACGGAAGAAAGGAGTCTGGCGTAGATGTTTCTTAGACAGTCTCTTCTGGTTTTTATCGGATTATGTGCCGGCGGCGTCATAGCGGCCGGCGTTTTTGCTTTTTTGGCCATCATAGGGGTCTTTCCCCGGGTGATTGGAAAAACGGGGACAAGCCGTCATATTCTTCTTTACGAGACCGTTATCATTATCGGCGGAATTTTCGGAAACGTGCTGGATATTTTTGAATTTCCGATGCTGTTTGGCGCCAGAGGTCTGGGGATACCGATTCTGGGCCATCTTGTGCTGGGGATTTTCGGACTTTGCAGCGGCATCTTTGTCGGCTGTCTTGTCATGTCCCTGGCGGAAACACTGAAGGCTCTCCCGGTTATCAGCAGAAGGATCCGGCTTGCCGTGGGGCTCCAGTATGTGATTTTATCCGTTGCCCTCGGAAAATTATTCGGCTGCCTGGTCTACTTTCTGGGAGGCATGGGAAGCTGATGCTGCACATTTTAGTAAGTTAGAGATTTTGAAGAAAGACAGGAGGCGCATAGCAGATGGAAATAGATAAAAAACAATATGGCGAGTATGTAAAGCAAAAGACACCGGTACACAGTACCTTTAAAAATGTTTTGGCGGCCTTTTTAACCGGAGGGCTAATCTGCATGATCGGCCAGATTCTGCTGAATCTTTTTAAAGAGGGAGGGCTTGAAAAGGATGCGGCTGCAGCATGGACGCTGTTAATCCTGATTCTTTTAAGTGTTGTTCTGACAGGACTTAACATATTTCAGAAAATTGCATGCTTCGCCGGAGCCGGGGTACTTGTACCCATAACCGGTTTTGCCAACTCTGTGGCTGCCCCCGCCATTGAGTACAAAGCGGAAGGCCAGGTTTTTGGTGTGGGCTGCAAGATATTCACAATCGCCGGGCCGGTTATCCTTTACGGTGTTCTGGTGTCCTGGGCGCTCGGTGTTATCAGTGTGATATTCGGTTTCGGGCTGAATCAGTAAAAGAAAGGAGCAGGTGAGATGCAGAAAGGAAAAGCGAGCATAAAATTTGATAAGGAACCGGTGATTATGGGAGCGGCATCGATCGTCGGTGAAAAAGAAGGCGAAGGCCCGCTTAAATCCTGTTTCGACAGGGTGGAGCCGGATCCGATGTACGGACAGGATAGCTGGGAGGCGGCCGAGAGCGAGTTCCAGAGACAGACGGCTCTCAAATGCCTGGAAAAATCAGGGCTTAAGGAAAGCGATATCCGGTATCTGTTTGCAGGAGATCTTCTGGGACAGATCGTGGCTACTTCTTTCGGCGTGCAGGATTTGGAGATACCGGTGTTCGGTCTGTACGGTGCCTGCTCAACCATGGGAGAGGCAATCATGCTGGCTTCCATGACGGTAAACGCAGGTTATGCGGACCGTGTGATGGCTCTGGCGTCGAGCCACTTTGCTTCTGCGGAACGCCAGTTCCGTTTTCCGCTGGCATACGGCAATCAGAGACCGCTTTCGACGACCTGGACGGTAACAGGCTGCGGTTCTGTTATCGTGGGAAAGGATGGGAAGGAGAGTCCCTCCGCTCAGGAAAAGATCTATGCAAAGGTGACCGGGGCTACGGCGGGAAAAATAGTGGATATGCAGTCAAGGGATTCCATGAACATGGGAGCGGCAATGGCAATGGCGGCAGTTGATACGATTTTGCAGAATTTCAGGGATTATGAAGTGGATCAGACTTATTATGACAAGATAATCACGGGAGATCTCGGCTCAGTCGGACAAAATATTCTATTTGACTTCATGGATAAGGCAGGCCATGATGTGAAAGGGATTCATATGGACTGCGGTATGACGATCTTTGATTCGGCTGTTCAGGATACACACTCCGGCGGAAGCGGCTGCGGCTGTTCGGCCGTGACTTTATGCGGCTATATTCTTCCGAAGCTGCGCAGCGGGGAGTGGAAGAGAGTGCTTTTTGTGCCGACCGGCGCGCTGCTTTCCCAGATCAGCTTCAACGAGGGGCAGAATGTTCCCGGAATTGCCCATGCGGTAATGCTCGAGCATATCGGAGCCTGAGCGGACACAATCGGAATGGAGGAATAAATAGAGATATGGATTATATAAAAGCATTTCTGATAGGCGGCCTGATTTGTGCCGCGGTACAGATATTAATGGACAAGACAAAGCTCCTTCCAGGACGGATTATGGTGCTGCTTGTAGTTACAGGGGCAGTCCTCGGCTGGATAGGAATCTATGAACCGTTTGCCGAGTGGGCCGGAGCCGGGGCTACCATCCCGCTGCTTGGCTTTGGTAATACCCTGTGGAAGGGCGTTAGCGAGGCTGTTGGCAAGGACGGTATACTTGGGCTGTTTAAAGGCGGATTTACTGCCGGTTCAGCCGGAATATCGGGTGCTTTGATATTTGGTTATATTGCTTCTCTGATTTTCAAGCCGAAAATGAAGGGGTAGAGATTTAATTAAGCAGGTGAGGACGTCGCCGGTACGGCCAGCGGACGGGGTGGTTGGGTGTGCATATGAGTCTTTCGTCCCGGGGGAGTGGCCTCTGGCTGGAGAAGGAGATACTGTGGTTTCGTTTTCGCAGGGCGGAGCCGGAGAGATTGATATCCGCCCGGCGCGCTTTGCCTCCCTCTGTCTAAGAGCTATCGACTCTCAGATGAACGTCCTTCCGGATATCATTCTTTCCTTCTCCGCCGGAAGATGTCGGCAGTATCTCC
>NZ_KE992908.1 GCF_000466485.1 [Clostridium] symbiosum ATCC 14940
CTCAGTTTTTTCATACATCACTTGACACTATCTTCGATAACCATTTTATTTGTTAAATAATCCGATTACATTTAATCATAGCTTATTCAATTGCATTTTTCAACAGTATGCCGGGATTTCACCGTTTTCCGGCGTATAGCAATTTGGAATTTATTCTATAACCTCAGGTTATCTGGTTTCTCACATGAAAGGATAAGACGGACACTTTATCCTGCCGGACTGCTTTAAACTGCCCCGTTTAACAGAACTCCTTCCCGGCGCAGTTTTATTGATTGCGGTGACCTGTGCGCAGAGCATGCAGGTCATCATTTAACTGTCCTGCGTCTCCCCTCTGCTCCCCAGCTTGCAAATCCCCTGGGTCATCGTTCCCATCGGACAGAAAGTACACCAGCTTCTCGGTTTATAGAGAACCATCATAATCAGGCCAAGTAAGAGTGATGTCAGCATCAGGCTGTAGAACCCGAAGCTGTACTGGGCCACCCAGTCCGGCACCATTCCTGCGGTGTAAGTCCAGCCCCATGGAACTTTAAAGGTCCAGAACAGTTTGAGCGCCTCCCTGAGTCCCGAAGCCCCCGCCGCCACAAGCCAGGTCTGAAACACCATATTTCCGAACATAGCCATGAAAAAGGCCAGAAAACCGTAACGGAACCAGGGCGATACGAGAAACCGGGGCGTCGGCCTGTTCCTGGAACATTTATATTTTCCCCCCAGCAGCGCAAACAATTGGCCGCGGCCGCAGAGATTGTTGCAAAACCACTTATTTCTCCCGAAAACAGCGATAAAAACAGGCACAAGAAAATCGATCATTCCAAGCCATGCAAATAAAATATTAAAGAAGCCCAGTGTAAAATAAATGATGGACCATATCCAGAGATAGTCATACCAGTGTTTCTTTTTCATAGCTGTGCCTCCCTGATAAGAATCGAGAGCGCACCGGCCGGGCACAGCTTTTCACACAGACCGCAGCCGACGCACTTCTCCAAATCCGCAGCCGCATAGCAGCCTCCTGATACCGCGATCGCCTCCCTGGGGCAGACCTTACAGCATGCTCCGCACGCGACGCATCGTTTTAGGTTCACCGATACACTTCGTTTTGTTTTAACAGACATTTCTCTAACTCCTTTTTGCTTGATGTACAACAGTATACAGGATCCTTGAAGATGATTCTGTAACCGGGTCACATTTTAAGAGATTCCCTGTTGCTAATCTAATCTTCTTTCGGTACAATGGAAAAACAGGGCATGCAACTTAAAGTAGCAGAAAAAATCCTGTATGATACATCAGGTTGGTGGCAGTGGCGCCGCTGCAACTGTAGAATAAATTTATAAAAATATTCTGCAGAAGGAGAAAATAACATGAGTTTTTCAGAGAATTTACAATACTTAAGAAAAAAACAAAATTTGACACAGGAGCAGTTTGCCGAACAGATGGAGGTATCGAGACAGGCCGTCTCCAAATGGGAATCAGGCCAGTCTTACCCGGAGATGGAAAAACTGCTTCAGATATGCGAGCAGTTCGGATGTTCCATGGACAGCCTCATCAAAGGCGATGTGACAGAAGCGGCAAAAGAAGATTCGACAGGCTATAACCGCCATATGAACCGCTATTCCATCATGGTTTCCTCTGCCGTTGCCCTGATCATTTTTTCGGTCGCAATCATCGCCTCGCTGGACGGAATCGTAAGCGAAGCCGTTACAAGCATTATCCTGTTCGTATTGATCGGAATTGCCGTATATATCCTGATAATAGCCGGCATCAGCCATCAGTACTACCGCAGGCGTTATCCCGATATCGATAATTTCTACACGGAAGAACAGCATGCCAATTTCAACCGTATTTTTGCAATTGCCATAGCTTCCGGGGTCAGTCTCATTGTTTTTTCTCTCTGCCTGAACATCTGGCTTGAGTACACCGTTATCCCTTATTCTGAGCAGATAAGCGGAGGCGTTTTTCTTCTCTGTACCGCCGTGGCCGTCGGTATTTTCACTTTCTTTGGCATGCAGAAGGACAAATACGACATCGGCAAATATAACCAGGAAAACCGTCCGGAGGCTCCCGGCAAAAAGCACCTGGCGAGCAAGCTGTGCGGCGTCATCATGCTCCTGGCGACAGCTCTCTTCCTGTTCCTCGGCCTTTCATTTGATATGTTCCGGTCCGCAGCCGTCATTTATCCGGTCGCAGGAATCTTCTGCGGTATCGTCTGCCTGCTGCTGAGCGATAAATAGCTGTGCCGTCTGGAGCGCGGCATTAAGAAACGGCCTGTAAATACAGCTCGGACTGATGCGGTAAACCGCTGTCCCGTCTGCATTTACAGGCCGTTTCCTCTTCTTTCGCGTTACTTTTTTTCTAAGACCGTCTTTTTTCTGATCTTCAGCAACAACAGAATCATGCTGATTCCCAGCATAATATGGCCCACACCGGAAAGGCCCGATATGGAAGCATCCATCCCCCTGCTGAGTTCGGTACCCCATACCTGTGTCAGACCCCTTAAAAGAAAACCGAGGGCGGTGACATTCAAACCTATGTGATAGACTGTCAGAATTATTCCAATCTTCTCCCCGCCGGAAAACCGGAAATTCTTTTCAAGCAGCATCAGTATGAGAAAGAAAAACATTCCCAACAGAAAATAATGTGTATGCATGACAGATAAATTAGTTTTTCCGGTAAAACCGTTAAATTTTGTAAACTCCCTGTAAAACACACCGAATACCATGGCAGCCGCTGCATAGAATATGGCTGCATCCGCATAACGTTTTTCCATTTTATCTCCTCCGTTCTATGTATGCCTGATTATTGTTTCTTCTTTGTAAAGCCGTCTCGCCATCCAAATCATCCAGACGTAAGCCAGTGTCTTTGGAATCATCAGCATGCCCACGGCCGGTACTGCGCCGCTGAACAATACGACGGGCAGGTAGAAACCAAAGGAAAGTCCCGCCGCCAAAGGCATAAACC
The DNA here is from genome assembly GCF_000466485.1 of [Clostridium] symbiosum ATCC 14940. GTDB lineage: Bacteria > Bacillota > Clostridia > Lachnospirales > Lachnospiraceae > Otoolea > Otoolea symbiosa. Next base: position 2,953 of record NZ_KE992908.1, read on the forward strand.
AGAACACCGGATCCGCTTTTTTCCCGGCCTCTGCGGCAAAGATTACGATAATGATAATTCCCATTATCGCAAATGGGATATTTCGCAGTATCCCATAAGACAGAGGCTGGTGATAGGACAGCCACTCGTTCTGAGGCAGAAGACAAAATCCAATCCTCAGGCATGCTAAAAACCACATTACACCGGTAAGTGTCTTACGTTCCCGAATCTGGTAACGCTCACGCCAGATATAATATAAAATCAGATAAAAAACCGTCATCGTGACAGACGTAATAAATTTCCCAATCCCCAATGCGGCTGCATTTGCTTCCATCCCTGTTGTCCAAAGTGCGTAGGAACGCGGTACCAGATGAAAGGAATCCCCTGCCCCCAGCAGCGCCGTCATCCATCCTGCCATTTTTACGATCCGGCTCTTTCCTTTTGTCAGCATAGTCAGTCCTGTTATCAGGGCAAAACCAAGATATAAAATGTCAAAAACTGTTTCAGCAATCGCCTGTGCCATAGCCGTACTCCTCTCTGTCTCAATAAACGGTCCGTTTGACTATTTCCAGAAAAAACCGGAAATCATATGGATGCTCCCTGAGCAGCAGCATCATATTCGCCATAATAAAACGGGCATAATCTCTCTTTGTAAATGTTTCGTCCCAGATATCACTGCGTATGCCCGGATCCTGCTCCATCCGATACACCATTGCGGCTTCCAGAACCTCCTGCATGGATTCCATTCTCTCCTGCCCTGTCTCCCTGACATTCCCGAGGCTGTGCATCAGCATTCCGGCGGAGCTGTCGATACGCTCCCGTAAAAAAGTAAAAATTTCCTCCAGCTGCCCGCAGAATGAGGGGGCCGTGACTGCCGCCCTCATATCGGCCAAGGTCTTTCTCCAGTATTCTTCCGTGAGAGCCAGGAGGATTTCGTCTTTACATGAAAAATAATTATATACCGTGCCCGTCGCAATCCCGGCTTTCCCGGCCAGAGAGCGTATATTGACTGCCTCAGGCCCCTCTTTCTCCGCCAGTTCCCGGGCATAGTCAATCAGTGCCCCCCTCAGGCTGTCGTCTTTTTTCCGCACCGTATCATCCCCTTTTTCATTTAAATGAACATGTTCATATATACTATACATTTTTTTATCTTTCTTGTCAACCCTTTTATGAACACGTTCATAAAAGATGACCTGCACGGTTACTATTCACGGCCCATATTCCGCGAGGTGTTTTCGTGCGTATTTTGCACGAAAATCCCGAGTTACACGGCGCGAAACGGCGTTTTTTGCCGTTTCTGTGCATCGCGGAGCGTGTTACTGTTCGCGGAGCTGCGCTTTTCAGCAGGGCCGTGAATAGTAACCCTGCACGCTCCGCGCACAGGTCACCGCCTTCAATATAGAGAAAAAGCCGCCCGGATTCATTAATCCAGACAGCTTTTTTATTATCGGCAATGATTCATTTCATTGCCCGTCACTCATATTAATTACAGTTCCGGTTTCTCAACCTGAACAATTGCATCCTTGCGCATAGGAATACGGCAGTTCTTGTTGCTGCCGAATTCTACGATAACCGTATCATCTGTCATGTCGATGATTACGCCGTAAAATCCACTGGATGTTAAAACGCTGTCGCCTACTGCGACACCTGCCATCAGCTCCTGCATTTTTTTCTTTTCCTTCTGCTGTGGTCTGATCGCAATAAAGTACATAAGTCCTATGATAAAGACAAAATATAGTACCCAGCCCGCTGTGCCCATGTTCTTTCCTCCTTTGACCGATCCGCCGCCTCGCCGCGTAATCTTGATTTTTAGTTTGTCCCGGATGGAACGCAGTTTGGACCATGTCCTTATTTTGCTTCCTCTCCGGCCATCATGCCGGCAAGCTTTGCAGTCTTATATTCGGCATAACGGTGATGTTCGATTGCGTCGCGAATCTCTTCCATCATTTTATTATAAAAATATAAATTATGCAATACACATAATCGCATCCCGAGCATTTCTTTTGCCTTAAACAGATGTCTTATATAGGCCCTGCTGTAGGAACGGCATGCCGGGCAGCCGCAGCCCTCTTCAATCGGCTTTTTATCCAGTTCATATTTTGCATTCAGCAGATTCATCTTGCCATGGTTTGTATAGACATGGCTGTGCCGGCCGTTTCTGGTCGGATACACGCAGTCAAAGAAATCAACGCCGCGGTCCACCGCCTCTAAAATATTGGCAGGCGTTCCGACCCCCATCAGGTACGTAGGCTTATCCTCCGGAAGATGGGGAACCACCGCATCGAGGATACGGTACATCTCCTCATGGGTTTCACCCACGGCCAGGCCGCCCACAGCATAGCCGTCCAGCTCCATCTTGCTGATTGTCTTTGCATGCCCGATGCGGATATCCTCGTAAATTGCTCCCTGATTGATTCCAAAGAGGAGCTGCTCACGGTTCACCGTATCCGGCTGAGCATTCAGGCGTTTCATCTCTTCCCGGCAGCGTTCAAGCCATCTTGTGGTTCTGTCTACCGAGGCCTGGACGTATTCCCTTGAAGCCACGCTGGACGGACATTCATCAAATGCCATTGCGATTGTGGAGCCCAGATTGGACTGGATCTGCATGCTCTCCTCCGGACCCATGAATATCTTCCTGCCGTCGATATGAGAGTTAAAATAAACGCCCTCTTCCTTTATCTTTCGAAGTCCCGACAGGGAAAATACCTGAAAACCGCCGGAATCCGTCAGAATCGGCCTGTCCCAGTTCATGAATTTATGAAGTCCGCCAAACTGCTTAATCAGCTTGTCACCGGTTCTCACGTGCAGATGGTAGGTGTTGGACAACTCTACCTGTGTTCCGATTTCCTTCAGATCGTCGGTAGATACGGCTCCCTTTATCGCCCCCACAGTTCCCACATTCATGAAAACAGGTGTCTGGACAGTTCCATGGACGGTTTTCATCTCTGCCCGTTTCGCGCGTCCGTCTTTGTAAAGAATCTTATACTCCATATATTATTTCTCTTTCTTTGTCTTTGCCGCCCGCTCTCCGGCCGCCTTCTGTTCTTTTTTCTGATTGAAAAGGTACCACATGGAGCCGGTCAGGCATACGGAAGAATAAGTACCGCAGACAATACCCACCATCAGAGGAAGTGCAAACTCGCGGATGGAAGATACTCCCATCAGGAAGAGAACAAATACCATGATAAATGTTGTCAGGGAGGTATTGATACTTCTCGTCAGCGTCTGGCTGATACTTAAATTCACAACATCCTCCACCGTCTGTGTATGCTTTTTCAGCTTCATATTCTCACGGATACGGTCAAATATAACAATGGTGGCATTGATGGAATAACCGACAATCGTCAGCATACATGCGATAAACGTGGAACCCACGGACCATTTAAAGACGGCGTAGAACGTCACGACAACGAGTACGTCATGCACCAGCGCCAGAACCGCACTTGCCGCAAACGTAATATTGCTGAACCGGAACCAGATATAAAGCAGCATACAGATTGTAGCAATCACTACGGCAATCACCGCATCCTGTTTCATCTCCTTGCTGATTGCACCGGAGATACTGTCCGCCGTGATCTTTTCCTGATCAACGCCAAAGGTATCAACCAGAGCCTGATCCAGCTCTTCTCTCTCGTCCACGCTCAGAGTCCTGGTCTTAATGATTACCTCATTGGTTCCGGCTACCTTCTGTGTCTGAGTTCCCGCTTCCCCTGTTATCTTCTCCACAACAGGCACTACCTCCGAAGATATCCGGTCAAGTGACATATCCTCATTAAACGTTACGTTTGTCGATGTACCGCCTCTGAACTCCATACTATAGTTCAAAATTGAGCCGCCGGAAGCGCTGTTAATTCCCATCGCCGCAAATCCGGCAAGAATCAAAACACCCGAAACCGCGAAGCACAGCTTTCTGTATCTCAGGAACGGCCTTACCTTTGTATCCTTCTTAACGCCATAGTATTTGGCATCCTGCAAACCTGCCTCAAACAGACAGTAGAGAGCAAATTTCGTTACGAACAGAGCCGTAAACATGGAAAGGATGATACCAATCGCCAGTGTGGACGCAAAACCTTTTACCGTACCGGAGCCTCTCCAGAAAAGAACGGCTGCCGCAATCAGCGTTGTAACGTTTCCGTCGATGATGGCAGACAGAGCCTTTGCAAAACCTGTCTTAATCGCAGATTTCACTGTCTTGCCCATTCCGATTTCTTCTTTGATACGGGTAAAGATAATAACGTTGGCATCCACGGCCATACCGATGGATAAGATAATACCTGCAACGCCCGGCAGAGTTAATGTTACCTCAAAGGCTGCCAGCAGCACAAGAATCAGTCCCACATAAAGGCAGAGTGCGATAGATGCTGCAAGGCCCGGAATCAGGTATGCAAAAATCATAAATACAACAACGATGCCGAAACCGATGGCGCCTGCCTTCAGGCTGGTGGAAATCGCTTCCTGGCCAAGCTTTGCGCCTACGACGTTAGAACGCAGCTCTTCCAGTTCCAATGAAAGGGAGCCGATTCGGATTGTGGCAGCCAGGTTCTCCGCCTCTTCAAAACTGCCCATGCCGTCGATACGGCACTGTCCGCCTGTAATCGGTTCTTTTACATTCGGAGCCGAAATTGGCTGGCCGTCATATACAATATAAATGGGCTTGCCGACCCCTTTGGTAGTCGCATCGGCAAACGCTTTTGTACCTTCTTCATTAAAGGTCAAGGCAACCACATATTCCTTCACTCCGCTGCTGTCGTCCATGCCGGCCTTGGCGCTGCTCACCTGTTTACCGTCCAGGACCTGATTGAACTCAGAATCAAGGAATACAAGGGAGCCGGGTTTGCCCAGTTCCTGCAAGATCGCGTTCGCATCGGAAACGCCTGGAATATCTACATTGATACGGTTGCTGCCTTCCTGGTAAACTTCCGCCTCGGTGCTGTAATTCTGCACCCTCTGCTGCAGCTTATAAATCGTATCCGCCATGTCCTCAGAAGACGGATTTGCCTCTTTTGCCTGGTAGGTAATGCTGACTCCGCCGGCCAGATCCAGGCCCAGCTTGATTGCTCCCATTGTCGAATATCCGAAATAACCGAAAATACCGACAGCAACAAGCAGGAGCAGCAGCCCTATGAGGCTCTTTCCTTTTTTGTTCTTCATCGCTTTTCTCCTTTTGCTTTTATCTATGCTTACATCTGTGCTTACTTTTCAGTGTTATTGTTATTATTCTTCCTCAGCCAGAGCAGCTTTAATCATAATTGCACACTCGATCCGCTTTTTCTGCATTTCACATCCGATATCATAAGCATCTGTAATAGAGCCATGGAAATTAAAAGAATTGGCCGCACAGCCGCCGCTGCAGTAAAATCTCGCAAAACAATCCCTGCATTTATCCTTTGCGTAGACATTACAGAGCTTGAATTCATTACAAATCTCCGTCTTTGTCACACCCTCGTCCACATTGCCGAGAAGAAATTCTTCATTTCCCACAAACTGATGACAGGGGTAGAGATCTCCCCATGGCGTTACAGCCAGGTATTCGGTTCCTGAACCGCAGCCGGATAACCGCTTCGCAACGCACGGCCCCTGGTTCAAGTCCAGCATAAAATGGAAAAAGGTAAAGCCCCTTCCCTCTTTGTGGCGCTTTATATATTCCTCAGCCAGCCTGTCGTACTCCTCCATGATCTGCGGAAGGTCTTCTTCCCGGATGGCATAGGGTTCCTCCGGAGAGGCCACCACAGGCTCCACCGACATCTTTTCAAATCCAAGATCGGCAAAATGGAGCACATCGTCTGCAAAGTCCAGGTTATTTCTCGTAAAGGTCCCCCGGATAAAGTAATCCCTGTCACCGCGTTCTTTGGCAAATTTCTGGAACTTCGGCACTATCAGGTCATAGCTTCCCCTGCCGTTCCGGAACGGACGCATCCGGTCATTGACGTCCTGTCTGCCGTCAAGGCTTAAAACTACGTTGCTCATCTCCCTGTTGCTAAATTCCATAATCTCGTCGTTTAAAAGTACGCCGTTGGTTGTCAGCGTAAAACGGAACTTCTTATTATGAAGCTCTTCCTGGGAACGTCCGTATTCCACAAGCTGCTTTACCACTTCCCAGTTCATAAGCGGCTCTCCGCCGAAAAAATCCACTTCCAGATTTCTTCGGGCGCCCGAATTTGCGATCAGAAAATCCAGCGCTTTTTTACCGACCTCATAGCTCATCAGCGCCCTGCGTCCGTGGTACTCCCCCTCTTCCGCAAAACAATAACGGCAGGCCAGATTACAGTCATGGGCAATGTGCAGACAGAGCGCTTTTACAACAGTCTGCCTCTTTTTAAAATCCATCACGTAGTCTTTGTAAATATCGGCGGTAAAAAGCTCCTCCCTGTCAATTAATTCCTGTATGTCGGAAAAAGCTTCCTGAATCTCATCCGCACTGTATTTCTCCTTCAGGAGCTCCGCCACTTCCTCCTCGGTCTTTCGCGGTACGGGTGCAGGCTCTTTCATATCGGCAAGCCTGCCCGAGAGAAGCTTAATTGCATCATAAAGGAGCGGATCCACCGAATGGACAGAACCGCTGTTAACGTCTAAAACGATATAAAAACCGTTATTTATATATTGATGAATCACAAGATTTTCTCCTTATCCAGACACATGTAGGCAGACAACACCGATCCCTCAAGTCATGTAAGTGACCGCAGGGGCCCGTCTTGCCTGCCTTCCTTGTCAAATCTCTTATGTTGGCTGACGATGAAAAGCATGCTTCCCAACGTTTTCATAAAATTATCGGTTCTGATTCTCGCAGCTCTGGTTTCCTACTGTACAAGATGTCTTACATGCAGACTGGCAGGATGTCTGGCACTCGCCGCAGCCGCCCTTCTTCATGCTGTTTTTTAATGTGTTTGTGTTTAATGTTTTAACGTGTTTCATCGTTCTATATCCTCCTCATTAAAATTACGATATAAATTCTTACAGATTATATCACATGTTACTCACATGTGCAAGCTAAAAGCCTTGTTATGGAGATTTAGTTAAGCAGGTGAGGACGCCGC
>NZ_KE992909.1 GCF_000466485.1 [Clostridium] symbiosum ATCC 14940
CGTAAGAATTCATTCCGGCCGGATTCCCCCTCACAACAACCTCCAATCGGGGACGGAAGACTCAGACAGCCGCCCTCAATTACAAAACGGCGCCCGGTAAATAATTACCGGACGCCGCCCATATCACTCTTTGTTTCTTATATTCCTGTTGACTCACATACATAGAAGGAGCATCTGTCCCCGTTGAATATCTGAGTGCCCACATATATTGGTTCTTTTTCCTGGGTATAGGCAACACTCTTTATATAAAGCAGGGAGGTACCCTTGTTAAGCTGTAACAGCTCCGCTTCCCGGGTTGTGGCCTTGCACAGCTCTATCCATTTTTCCGAAACAGCGACCATAACACCTGCTTTATCCTTCATAAACTCAAACAGGGAGTTGCTGTCAAAGGTTTCTCCGAGAAGAAATGCATACTTCAGCGGAAAATAGTTGTTCTCTATCGCCACCGGTTCATTATCTGCATAACGCACCCTGGAAATATAGACAACCTGGCTGCCCTTTTCAAGCCCCAGAAGATTTCTTGTCTTTTCATCCGCCACTATCAGCTTATTCTCAAGCATACGTCCGCCGGACTTCATCCCCATATGCTCGCACATCTCGGTAAAGCTCTGAAGTTTCTTGATGTCCTTTGTAAACTTTGGCTTTGAGACGAAGGTTCCCTTACCCTGTTTCTTCTCCACCAGTCCCTTGTCGACCAGTGCGCTGACAGCATTCCTCACCGTGATAATGCTGACGCCGAATGTTTTCGCCATCTCGCTCTCAGACTGGAGCCTTTCTCCGGGCTGATACACGCCTTTCATAATTTTTGCTTCAATCTCAGTCATCAATTGAACATATAGTGGCGTTACCGCCTTTCCATCCAACATCTGTATCATTCCTTTTATTTTTATTATGATCTGCATAGATCATTATATAATGCTCTTATGAAACATTATATAACATCATTAAGTAAAAGGCAAAACAATTTTTTATTCCGCTCAATAAAACTCAGCTTTACAGCCTGTCATCAGGGCGGCGCCTTTGGCAGCCCGTCTGATATATCTGCCTCCGCTCTCATCCCCCTCCACTGAAATTTCCAGTTTGGCCAGACATGGAACACGGACGATATCTTCGTCGCCTGTTTCCAATATTCTCTGTCTGATTCTGCAAAGAGGGGATAAATATTTTCCCATCACGTGCATGGCCATTTCAAAAGCCTGCATTGCTTCCAGTGCATTACCGCCAAGGTTTCCGGCAGAACCGGTATGCCGTGAGGCAAGTCCGTCGTCTTCAATTCCCACAAAATGAATTTCAGAAAAGTTCTCACAGCACGTTGTGTCCTCCCGGTTTTCAGTTACAGCTCCGGCCAGCAGGGGCCGGTATTCTTTCTGACCTCTTCTCTCTGAGAATTCCGCTCTCACTGCCTTAAGCGTCTCCGGCGTTCTGAACAGCTCCGCCCCGGTCAGCGCCATTACTTTAGCCGCGACCAGCATGCCCTTCATGCAGATGCCGCTTTTCCCCTGTGCCACCTCCTGCCACGAATGACCTAATGTGTCCTTGACATAACAGGCAGATACACACTGCGCTGTCGGAGTAAACCAGCTGACATCGCAGATATCCGTCGAACCAGGTTTATGGATTTCAATTTCCCTGAAGGGATATAAATATGGATTATATGCTTTTCCCTTCACCTGTTCAATTATCTCTTCCGCCTGTTCTGCGTATAAAAGGCGCATCAAATCAAACGTGGCACGTTCTCCATTTTCAGGAAGTGCCTGATGCATTCTGGCTGCATACTCCCAATCCGGGGCCGTCATTTCCACAGTGCCGGTTGCCGTATATTTATCATACATCAGCCGTTCCAGCGTGCGGTTGGGAAGCAGCTCTGTTGTCCCTGTTTTGAACTCTGTCTTCAGGGTACACCCTGTAATCATGGCCGCTCCTTCCGCCACCTGATGCAGTCTGGCAACGGCTGCCTCCACCTGAGTGCTTACGTGCGCCCTGTATGCATAGAGGACTTTAGACTCCAGCGGATATCCGCCCTCTTCATCCCCCGTTTTAAGAATTCCGGAGCGCACTACAAAACATTTATCAAGATGATGTCTCAGATTCTGTGCGCCCAGATAAAATAACTGCATGGCTTCTTTTGCATTGGCCGATTTTTTCTCATTACCGGTAAAAGTAAATTCCACCTTCTGCTGTGCATGAAAATTAATTGACCAAATCCCATTATCATCTGTCGGATGCCAGCTGACAGCGGCATCGCAGTCATCAAACAGACCTGCCTGAGCCATCAGAACCTTTCCGGCTCCGCCTTCCTCCGCAGGGCATCCATAGAAGCGGACCGTGCCGGTTATTTTATTTGACTCGATGAATTCTTTGTTGGCAACAGCAGCCGCCACCGCGGCGGTTCCAAGTATATGATGTCCGCATCCATGTCCGGGACCGCCCTCTGTTACCGGCTTTCTGGTCAGGCAGTCCGCCTCCTGGCTTAAACCGGGCAGAGCGTCAAATTCCCCCATATATCCGATAATCGGCCTGCCGCTTCCCCACTCCGCCACAAAGGCCGTATCCAGGCCTGCGGCTTTCTCTCTGAGCCGGAAACCGTTCTTTTTTAAAAGCTCTGCAAGGCATGCGGAGGAACGGTATTCCTCAAATATATTCTCCGGATGGTCCCATATAAAAAGCGCGGCATCAATATAATCCTGCCGTTTTTCCTCGATTGACCGCCTGATATCCTGATCCGTCTTCACCCTACTCCACCGTTTCCTTTCCTGCTAAGCAGCACAAAACATGGTGCCCCTCCTCCACCTCCACATAAGGGGGTATCACGTCGGAACACTCCGGCCTGACGTATGGACACCGCTTATGGAAATGGCAGCCTGACGGGGGATTGGCCGGGCTTGGCACGTCTCCCTGAATTATAATTCTCTCCCTTTTCAATTCCGGATCCGGGATCGGTATGGCAGACAGCAGCGCTTTTGTATAGGGATGCACAGGATTGGAGTATAGCTGTTGCTTTGATGCAATCTCCACTATTCTTCCCAGATACATTACGGCCACACGATCACAGATATGGTGGACGACACTGAGATCATGGGAAATAAAAATATAGGTCAGATTTAATTTTTCCTTCAGTTCCCTCATCAGGTTAAGCACCTGGGCCCGGACCGACACATCCAGGGCCGATACCGGCTCATCGCAGATAATCAGCTTCGGATCGACGGCCAGCGCTCTGGCAATTCCAATCCTCTGTCTCTGCCCTCCGGAAAATTCGTGTGGGAACCGATGGATATATGAACGGTTAATCCCGACCAAATCCATTAATTTGTAAATCTTCTCTTCTTTCGCTTCCCCTGTCTCCGTACCAAACAGCTCAATCGTTTCCCCAATTATTTCTCCCACCGTCATACGGGGATTTAAAGATGCTCCCGGATCCTGGAAAATAATCTGCATATTGCTTCTTTCCTGACGAAGATCCTCTTTTTTCAGCGCACGTATATTTTTTCCGTCAAACAGAATTTCCCCCTCCGTCGGTTCAATCAGACGGAGAATACTTCTTCCAAGAGTGGATTTACCGCATCCGCTCTCTCCTACCACACCGAGAATTTCTCCCTCTTTTAAAGTGAGTGTGATTCCGTCAACTGCTTTTACCACCCGCCTATCCCTGCCAAGAAAGCCTGATTTCAGTTCATAGTATTTTTTTAAGTCTTTAATCTCCAATAATGTTTCAGCCATACTTTCCCCCCTGCTTTCCCTGCCCGTGCAGAAAACATCTGACTTTTCTGTCTCCGCAGTCAGTAAGCTTTGGCACTTCATTTTTACAGCGTTCCTCTGCATACGGACATCTGGGCCAGAAACGGCAGCCGGCCGGCATATCATACAAACTGGGAACCGAGCCCTCGATTACATAAAGCATCTCCTTTGCATCGCTGATACTCGGCAGAGCATTAATCAGCCCTTTTGTATACGGATGCAGCGGGTTTTTAAACAGCAGCCTGACATCGCAATACTCCATTACCATTCCGGCATACATGACAAGTACATAATCGGCCATCTCCGCAATTACCCCGAGATCATGGGTAATCATCATAATGGATGTGTTCATCTGCTTTTTCAAATCTTTCATCAGTTCCAGTATCTGAGCCTGTATTGTAACATCGAGAGCTGTCGTAGGTTCGTCAGCTATCAGAAGCTCCGGATTGCAGGAGAGAGCCATGGCAATCATGACCCGCTGCCGCATTCCCCCGCTCAATTCATGGGGATACTCATCCACCCGTTTTTCCGGTGATGGGATTCCTACCAGCTCCAGCATGTGAATCGCCTTTTCCCTGGCTTCTTTTTTCGAAATCTGCTGATGGTTCCTGAGCATTTCTTCAATCTGCTTCCCCACTGTATAAACCGGATTAAGTGATGTCATCGGTTCCTGGAAAATCATTGCTATTTCTTTTCCCCTCACCTTCTCCATCTCCCGGGAAGTACACTTAGTTAAATCCCGCCCTTTAAACAGGATTTCACCTTCTACCACCTTTCCCTCCGGAGGAAGGAGTTTAAGAATCGACATTGAGGTTACGCTCTTGCCGCATCCGGACTCCCCCACGATTCCCAATGTCTCTCCTTTTCGGATCATGAAATCAACACCGTCAACTGCAGGCACCTTCCCTTTTCTGTCAAAAAAATATGTCTTCAGTCCGTTCACCTGTAAAATAACGTCCTCTTTCATTCCATCCCTCTTTTCTTAATCGTGAGCTGCCGTCTTCAATTCATCCGCAATTTCCGGAAACAATGTAAGATAATATATCATCGATTTTTCGAAATCCAGAACGCCCTTAACCGTACAGTACTCGTTGCTTGAATGCTGACGTGAGCCATGACCCATTCCTCCGGTGACGTAAGGAATTCCTAGTATCCTTTCAAACAGGTAATAGGGAGCGGAGCCGGGGTTCCACGGCCATATCTGCGGTCTGGCCCCCATCATCTCATACATGCGCTTTAATGTCTGTACCGAGGTCGAATAATAAGGTACGCTGGACGGATAATATGCCTTGCCGAATTCCACAATCTCAATATCTTCATATCCATGGCTGTCCAAATGTCTTCGCAGTTTGCCTAACATGGTTTTGGGATCCATTCCGGGCACCAGACGGATATCCATTTTGACTGCCGCTTCATGGGGCAGAAGAGTCTTCGAACCTTCACCGATATATCCTCCCCGGATGCCGTCAATATTCAGTGTGGGAACCGTCAGCATCTTTTTCCACAATTCCAGTCCCTCAAGCTTCCATTTAAATTTATCGACATCGTAATCCGTTCTCCATTCCTCTTCGTCCAGCAGATCGGCTGACTCTCTCAGCGCATGCTCTTTTTCAGGATCCAGCGGCAGGATGCCATCATAAAACCCATCTATACGGATATCGTTTTCATTCTCTCCAATCATCGTGGACAGCGCTTTCACAAGCCTCCAGGCCGGATTTGCAACCCAGGCGGCAAAGGCTCCATGAATCCCTCTGTCTACCGGCCCTCCCCATGTTCCGCCTTTTGCTCTCAGCTCGAAGCTGATAATTCCTTTTACTCCCATAAAGATAGATGCAATCCGGTTCTCTTCTCCGAAAGACGGGAAAAACATGGCATCGCAATCTGCAAATTTTTCTTTATTCTCTTCCAGAAAATCCTGCAGGGATTCAGAAGACAGCTCTTCCTCCCCCTCTATCAGAAATACCAGATTTACAGGAAGCTTCTCTCTGAGCTTCCGGTATGCCATCAGCGCCCGGAAAAATGCGGCCGTCGGTCCCTTGGTATTAACGGCGCCCCGCCCGATTATGCAGTCTCCATAGTCACGGAACGGATGGATTTTTGCCATCCACGGATCCGATATCCAGTCTTCTTCCTCGGCAGGAAGCACGTCATACATACTGTAAATCAGAAGCGTATAATCAGCGCCTTCATCCATTCTTCCATATACAATTGGATTTCCGGGTGTTTCCAGCAGTTCAGACGTTCCTCCGGCCCGGATAATCATGTCTTTTACGGCTTCTGCTGTTTCCCGGATCCCTTCCCCCGTTGCCGAAATCGATTTCAGCCGCATGAATTTCTGCACTTCTCCTAAATCTTCTTGGAAATTATCATCCAGATACCCGAGGATATCCGCTATCATGTCCTTCTCCATCGTTTTCCTCCCGCTCCGGCCTGATGCCGTGACGGACAGACAAGCTTCACTGTTCTTCTCATTAGCAGCCTGCCGGAGCCATATTCAGTTTTACTTCCTTTTGGCCAAGCTTTAGTCAGCCAGTTTCCACTTCCAGCTCTCAAAGTTAAACCATACAAAATCTTCAATCGGGATTTCTTTCAAACGCTTGCTGTATGCCCACAGGTTATTCTGATGATAGAGCCAGATATACGGCTGATCCTCCACAAGCGCCATCTGGTATGCGTCATACCACTCTTTTCTCTCTTCCTTCGTCACCTTGGACGCGCCTTCGTCAGCCAGCTCAAACCACTTCGGATCCGTAAGGAGTGAATAGTTCCTCGGATCGTGCGGTTTCACAATAACGCTGCTCTCATTCGGATCGATATTGCTGCCGCCGCCGAGCAGGCCGAAGTCCTCTTTCCCTTCCCGCAGCATCTGAAGAAGAGTGGTAAAGTCATATGTTTCAATCTTGACCTTTACGCCGATCTTCTGTAAATCCTGCTGGATCAGAAGAGCCGACTGCTCTCTGACCTGATTTCCCTTCGGTACAAGCATCAAATACTCTTTCCCAAAGTCAAACCCGGCTTCTTCTAGCATCGCTTTTGCCTTATCCGGGTCATATGTATTGGCGACAATGTTTTCATTGTAGTACGGATGATATTTCGGCATCGGGCCGACCGCTACCTGGCCCTCTCCCATCATCAGCTGATCTACCATCATCTGCTTATTAATCGCCATATCAATGGCATTTCTTACCTTCGGATCCTGGAATGTCTGGTTTCCGTCTGACAGATTGAACTGCATATACTGATAGGAGTAGTCCTCGACGGATGCCGCCACCACCTGATCTGAATTTTTAATCGTCTCCCAGTCTGACAGCGGGATGCTTCCCATTGCCACAACATCGATATCACCGTTCAGAAGGCCTGCCGTCAGGTTTGAAGCAGGAACCACTCTGACTACAAGAGTTTTGAAATCAGGACAGCCCTGATAGTAATCTGTAAATGCCTCCATCTCCAGACTTTCCCCTGCCGTATCCTTTACGTATTTAAAAGGCCCACAGCCGACCGGAGCCGACCAGAAAGAAGAACTGTTGATGGATGCGTAATCGCCCGTATCAAGAATATGCTGCGGCAGTACATACAGGAAGCTTAAAAAAGCATTTAAAACTGAATCCGGGTCTTTCTCTGTCTTAAAGGTAAACTTAACGGTATAATCTCCTTCCGCCTCCACTCCCAGGCTTTCCGGATTTTCTGCTATACCGTCGTCATTTGTACCCTCCAGCACGTTAAATGCGGAGCGGTAATAATTATCCACAAGTTCGCTTGTCATTGCACGGCAGGTAAATACGATATCTTTTGCCGTGACTTTCTCACCGTCATGCCATAAAGCCGTGTCTGCCAGATGGAATGTCATCGTCTTATTGTCTTCGGACATCTCCCAGGATGTGGCAAGCCTTGGAAGGATCTCTCCATCATGCGTTCTGGTTACGAGTCGTTCAAACATATGATCCGCAACAGCATTGCCGTAGTTTCCGGAGGTATTATAGATATTCAGCGTATCCCAGGAGGATATAATAGCCATTGTCACAACCTCATCTTTGGGGCCGGAGGTGTTTTCCGCCCCCGCTTCGCTTTTGCCTCCCGCATCTGTCTGTGTCTCCTGGGCCGGATCCTGGGTCTCAGATGCCTGATTTCCTCCACAGGCGCTTAATATTGCCGATGATGCCAGTGCTGCTGCCAGAATCAATGCAAACCTTTTTTTCATTCGTTCCTCTCCCTTTCTTTTAGTGTATTGTAACTATTTGTTACTATTCACAGCCGCTATTCCGCGAGGTGTTTTCACTCGCATTCCCAGTGAAAATCCCGAGTTAAACGGCGCGAAACGGTGTTTTTTACCGTTTCTGTGCATCGCGAAGCGTGTTACTGTTCGCAGAACCGCGTTTTACAGCGGGGCTGTGAATAGTGACAACTATTTCACTGCTTATATTTTTGTCTTCGGATCCAGCGCATCCCTCATGCCGTTGCCGATAAAGTTAATTGACAGAATCGTGATTACAAGCGCCAGCCCCGGCGGAACCCACATCCATGGCCGGCTCGTCAAAATCGTAATGGACTGCGCATTATACAGCATATTTCCCCAGGAAGCCGCAGGTGGCTGAACTCCCATTCCAAGAAAGCTCAGTGAGGATTCCAATATAATCGCAGATGCAATTCTGAATGTGATGGAAATGAATATCGGCGCGATTGCATTCGGCAGAATATAGCGGGTAATGATTTTTGAGTCCCTTGCCCCGATTGCAATGCCTCCTTCAATATAATCTTTCTCCCTGACACTGAGGACGCTGCCGTAAATCTGTCTTGCAAATTTCGGCCACCCCAGAACGCCTATCACCACCGTCACCGTGATAATGGACGGGCCGAACATTGACACCAGAAACAGGATTAGGATCGTTGCCGGAAATGACATGAAGATATCCGACAGACGCATGACGATTATCTCAAATACGCCCCTGTAGAAGGCGGCGATCATGCCGAGGGGAATACCAATCACCACACTGACGGCCGTGGAAATGATTCCCACAAAGAGGGAAACCCGGCCTCCATACAGAAGTCGGCTGAGTACATCGCGTCCCACATCATCTCCGCCTAAAATATGTTTTCCACCCGGCGGTGCATTGAATGCAAGTGCATCAATCTCTGCCTCTGAAAACGGAAGAAACGGCGGAACTAATATCACGATCAGCGCGATTGTCAGCAGTACGAAGAATCCTGCCACCGCCAGTTTATTGTTGCAGTATCGTCTGATAAAGCTTCCTGCCGCCGATTCTTTTCTTTCGTTATTACCTTTCATCCAACCACCCCCTAGTCGTACCGGATTCTCGGATCCAGAACTCCGTATATCAAATCGGTCAGTATGTTAAATATCAGAACGGCGACCGCAACAAGAACCGTGATCCCCATTACTACCGGATAATCCCGGCTGTCGATGGATTTTATCATCAGGTTTCCGATTCCCGGCCACGAAAACACCTGTTCCGTTACAACCGCTCCGCCGATTAAAAGCGGAATCTCCATTCCCAAATAGGTGACAACGGGTATCAGGGAATTTCTCAGAACATGCTTTATAATAACCACACGCTCCCTGAGTCCCTTAGATCTGGCTGTCCGCACATAATCCTCACGCATAACTTCGAGCATGCTGCTCCGGGTATACTGAATCAGGCTCCCCACCATCTGCATCCCCAGAACTACGGCCGGCATAAGCAGGTGCCTTAACAGAGAGGCTGGCGTTTCCGGTTTACCGGAATCGTACATTCCCCCGATTGGCAGCCATTTCAGCTTTACCGCAAACAGATACAGGAAAATCAATGCCAGGAAAAAACTGGGCGTAGATGTAGCTAAAAAAGAAAACACGGAGGAACCGTTGTCCCACCCCTTATTCTGAAATCTGGCTGACTGAATTCCCAATGGAAGAGAAATCAGACAGGCCACAATAACCGCTGATAATGTCAGAAGCAATGTAGGCCCCAGGCCATCCATTATCATCTTCATTACGGGCTGCCCGGTCCGGTAGGATTCGCCCAGATTACCCTGCAGGAAGTTCTTCAGCCAGGAAAAATACTGTATATAGACAGGCTGGTCCAGTCCCAGCTTAATCCGCTGGCGTTCCACCTCCGCAGGAGATATGTTTTGATTACTGAGTAAAAGCTCCAGCGGGCTGCCTGAAGCCATTGATGAAATCATAAATACTAAAACGGTAATGCCAAAAAAAGTAACAATCGCCAGCCCTATCCTTCTGAGTATATAATTTGACAAATTCTCCCCTCCCAATCAGCCATTCATACTAAAATGTTATATAATATCTTTAGTTATGGTATAAGGATAGCATTTTCCTTCAGTCGAGTCAAGATAGAAAACCGATTTCTTTGTGTATTTTTTATATTATAGTTTATTAAATCGCCTCTTTTTATGTAATTTCTCACAAACACCAGCGATTGTTCCCTGTCTGCGGAACCGCCGGATTAAAATGCCCCGGAATCCTTATAAACAAACAGATCCGGGGCTTTCTGCATTCACTTCAAACAAGCTCTAGTATTCCACCTTCCACATATAACGCCTGTCATCCATGGAATGGCCCCTCACCTCGGCCATCTGAGCCACATAGTAGCGTTCCACGGGAATCATGACGACAGGATTAAAGAACTCCGCTATCTCGGGGGCGATCCTTCCTGCGTTCAATTCCTTAAAATCGATAATAATATATTTTTCGGCATACTTTTTCAGAAAGGTGAGGCATCTTTCATCAAGGACCCTGGTGCGCCCCTCACTCATCAGCAGAACCATCGGAAGGTCTTTGTCCGTTGTCTCAAACGGGCCGTGGAAATATTCTCCCGTGTGCAGGCAGACGCCATGCTTCCACTGCATTTCCATGAAGTGGCAGCAGCACATGGAGTATGCCACGCCGTAGTTCGGCCCGGATGCAAGGACATAGAATACCGGCTCGTCTTTATATTTTTCCGCCCACTCTCTGGCAGCCGGCAGACACTTTTCTTTTCCCTCCGCAACGATTTCATCGATGTACCGGTATGCTTCCATCGCCGTCTCATACTTCTCATAGCCTTCAAACTGGTTCAGAAGTTCAAAGCCGATTCTGAGCGCATTGGCCTGGTTGGAATCGCTGTACACCTGATCGTCACCGTTGGAATAAGTCACTACATACTGTCCCACTTGAGCCATCCCAGTCTCTGTGGAACCGGTCATCGCAATAGTTACGGCGCCGGCCGCATTGGCGGTCTTAACAGCCTCCACCGTCTCAGGAGTTGCCTTCAGGGAACAGATTACCGCGATGCAGCGGCTGTCCAGCTCTTTGGGGGCCGCGTGGACAAATTCATTGCTTGTATAGGTGGTTGCCCCAAAACTTTTGGCCTCGCTCTGGAGCAGGTACAGTCCGGGGAAAATCGCCGCCTTGGATCCGCCGCAGGCCACAAAATAGACATGTTTCAATCCCCCCGCCGCATCTATTTTACATTTAATCTCGCTGATAATTTCTTTAACGCTCATATCATGTTCCTCCTGTCAGGCCAGCCTGAAGCTGCTGCCATCCTTCTCTATTTTTACTCCGTATAATTCTTCCGCCTTATCGATCGATACCTTATGTTCAATTACATCGGACAGGACGGCTTCCGGTTTTCGGTTCTTCGGATCTCCGTAACCTCCGGCTCCCGGTGTGTGGACGGTAACAATGTCCCCCTTGTGGAGCGGCACATCGGTACACTTACTCATCAGCTTTTCCACCGTGCCGTCGGTGCGAGTGATGAAATATTCACCTCCGGCTCCCTCCATGCCGCCGTAAAGGCCCCATGGCTTGTACACCTGCCTGTCTCCCAGCCCGGTATAATTGATATTATCGTACATCGCTTCAAAAATCCGCTCGATTCCCAGTCCGCCCCTGTATTCTCCGGCCCCGCCGCTGTTTTCAATCAATCCGTATTTATGGACAATCAGAAGCGGAAATTCCATCTCAAGGGCCTCAATCGGCAGATTGGAGGTGTTGGTCATATGAACCTGGACCCCGCTCAGCCCGTCATTCCCCCTCTGGGCTCCGGATCCGCCTGCAATCGTCTCCAGATACACATAGAAATGGTCCGGATCCGCGGGATCGGTTCCGCTGAAGATTGCGGAGGTACAGGATGAGTTGCAGCCGGCCAGGGCGCGTTCCGGAACAGCCGGGCCGAGCGCTCCGAAAATAACGTCGGCCACCCTCATACAGGTGTCGATACGCGCGCCCACGGGCGCCGGATTCGTCGCGTTGATGATCGTCCCCGGTTCCGCCTCGACGCTGAATGCCCTGTAAATACCGGCATTGGAAGGGATGGTGGGATCGATCAGCGCTTTTAAGGAGTAAAATACCGTTGCGAGAAGCCCATTTTTCGTGACATTGTTCGGTCCGTTGACCTGGGGATCGGTTCCGGCAAAATCAAGATGCATATTATCGCCTCTGATTGTAACCTTTACCTGGATCTTGATCGGCCTCGGATGCCCGACTCCCGCGTCATCCATATAATCCGTAAACTCATACTCGCCGTCCGGCAGCTCACGGATCCCTGCCCGCAGTCTTCTCTCCGCATAATTCTGAAGCTCATGCATACTGTCCACCAGCAGATCGCCATAGCGGTCAAAGCTTTCCGTCAGACGTTTTGCACCGACGCGGTTCGAGGCAATCTGCGCCTGAAGATCGCCGTAGCGCTCTCCCGGAATGCGGCTGTTGGCCATCAGGAAACTGATGATATCCTCATTTACCTCATCCTTTTCGCATATCCTGACGAGAGGAATCTTAAGTCCTTCCTGGAAAATGCTGACCGCATCTCCGGATGTGGAACCGGCCACTTTACCGCCCACGTCGCTGTGATGGGCCAGGTTCGCAACCCAGCCAATCAGCTTGTCACCGACAAAGACCGGCTGTGTCACGGTGATGTCGGGAAGATGGGTGCCGCCGCCGTTATATGGGTCGTTTCCCATAAACATATCCCCCGGCCTGATATCCTGGGCCGGGTGCTTCTTGTACACTTCTTTGATTATGCCGAGAAGGGAGCCGAGGTGCATCGCAACGTGTTCCGCCTGGGCAACCATATTTCCCTCAGGGTCAAATACTGCTGTGGAAATGTCCCTGCGCTCCTTGATATTGGTGGAATAGGCGCTCTTAATCAACGCCACGCCCATCTCTTCCGCAATCGACAGAAGAAGGTTCCCTACAATTTCCACGGTTACTGCATCAACTTGGGTTTTCATTATTTTGCACCTCCCTCGTAAGTCACAATAATGTTCTGGTATCCGTCTGTGTACGCCTTCCAGTCCGGCGGAATAACAGAAGTAGAATCCATCTGCTCGATGATGGCTGGTCCCATAATCGTGCATCCCGGTTTGAAATCATTCCGATTATAAATGTTTGTCGTGATATAGTCCTTTTCCCTGTCAAACAGTACTTCGCGTGTGGTGAAAGGCTTTGGAGGCTCCGCATTCGGATCTGCCGGCATTTCCGCCAAATCCGGCTTGATGATGTCGCCGATGGCGCTGACGCGGTAGTTTACCATCTGCAGTTTCATGCTGCGGTTGAAGTAACCATAGGAGCGGTTGTGTTCCTGATGGAATCGTTCAATCATTTCTTCCATGACTTCTTTCCCGAACTGTCCCTTCACTTCAATCCCGATCTCATAATTCTGCCTCTCATAGCGGCACTCTATCAGATAAGTGAAGCTTCTGTCTTTTTCAGCTACGCCCTCTTTATCCAGAAGTTCATTCCCCTCCGCAGTCAGCGTGTCAAATATTTTCTGCACCTTCGGCAGGTTCTCCTCCTCGGCCAGCATGACATTGGAACGGCTGATATCGAATTTCGTATCGGCCATCAGAAGGCCGAGGGAACAGAGCGTTCCCGGGGACGGCGGCAGGAGCACGGAGGTGATTCCCATATCCCTGGCCACCTCACACGCGTGGAGCGGTCCGGCGCCTCCGAACGCCATCAGGGTAAATTCACGGGCATCGTATCCTCTCTCCACGGATACGACGCGGATTGCCCTCGTCATATTGGAATTTACGACGGAAATGATTCCGGCGGCGGCCTGTTTTAAATCCAGGGAGGATTTATCACAGATATTTTCTTTAATCGCCTTCTCAGCCAGCTTAAGATCCACGTCCATCCGGCCGCCCAGTATTTTCGTCTGGTTCAGCTTGCCGAGGACAATATTGGCATCGGTCACGCAGGCCTCGGTTCCGCCCCTCATGTAGCAGGCCGGTCCCGGCGTGGCGCCTGCGCTGTCGGGGCCTACCTTCAGCGCGCCTCCTGCATCGATCCTGGCAATGGAACCGCCGCCTGCGCCTACCGTTACGATATCAATCATCGGGATTCTGGCCGGATATCCTTCTACGAGTCTCTCATTGGAGAGCGACGCCTTCCCGTTTTCAATCAGGCTGACATCAATGCTGGTGCCGCCCATATCGAAGGTGATAACCTTGTCAATGCCGCACTGCTTTCCAATATAAACAGCGCCGATAACGCCCGCGCTGGGGCCGGATACGGCTGTCTTAATCGGACAGTCGATTGTCTCGGCGATGGATATGACGGAGCCGTTGGACTGTGTGACGTAGGGCGCTGCCGTAATGCCGGAATCCAGAATGGACTTTTCAAAATTATGTACGTATTTTTCCATGACCGGTCCAAGATAGGCATTGAGTACGGTTGTACTCATTCTCGAATATTCGCGGAATTCGGGAACCAGTTCATGGGAGGTGGATACATAAACCTCCGGATATTCTTCATTGATAATCTCACGGATCCGGATCTCATGCTTTGGATTGATAAAGGAAAACAGCGTGCATACGGCGATGGTCTGCGCGCCCTGTTCCTTCAGGTAACGCACTGCCTCACGGACACTGTCTTCATTCAGGGCGGTTTTAACCGTGCCGTCATAAAGAATCCGTTCCTCCACCTCGCACTTCATGCCGTCCGGTATCAGGCTCTCCGGCTTCTGTTTTGACAAATCGTAGAGGGAGGGGCGTTTCTGCCAGCCGATTTCCATCAGATCCCGGAACCCTTTTGTAGTGATCAGGCCCAGGCGCGCTCCCTTCTTCTCTATCAGCGCATTCGTTGCAACGGTCGTTCCATGGGCCAGATAGCTGACCTGCTCCGGTTTGATGCAGTCTTCCGTAAGCACGTGGAGAATCCCGCTGACAATCGCTCTTGAGGGGTCATCCGGTGTGGAACTGTGCTTAAAATGTTTTAAATTCCCTGTCTCCGTATTAAATATTGAGAAGTCTGTAAACGTACCGCCTACGTCTACGCCAATCATATAGCTCATATTGTCACCTCATTTTATTTGTCCTTCAGTTCGTTCTTAATTTAAAAAGTTCTGCCATGTCCAAATGCTCCCTGTACCAGACACGTGGCCGCTGCAAAAGAAGCTCCTTTTTCCATCGCTTCTTTTAGCTGCTGCCGGTACAGCTTTCTGTCGCTGTCCATCCGTTCCCGGTATTCCTTTCTGCTTTGAGTCAAAGAAAGCAGAAAGGCCGTGGCAAAGGAGTCTCCCGCTCCCAGTGTGTCGATTGCCTCCACCAAATGAGGAGGCTGGCCCCCGGGAAACATGGTTTTTAAATGTTCATATTTATCGCATACGTTATCGCCAATTCCAATTACTCTTACCATGACCGCCTCCGCCTTTTTCATGCATGCACTGAAATTTATTAGTTACTGTTCACACGGTTGTATACCGCGAGGTGTTTTCATGCGTTTTCTGCACGAAAATCCCGAGTTACACGGCGCGAAACTGCGTTTTATGCAGTTTCTGTGCATCGCGAAGCGTGTTATTGTTTACATCATGCCGTATTTTAGCATGGTGTGAACAGTAACCTTTATTACTCTTCTACATAGGTATCCTGTAAGGTAAGGCCGGAAAGATAGGTCAGGATACCGTCCAGATTCTGAAATCCGTGAACGTTCTTAGCCGTTGCAAATACCTGCTCCCTGAAGTTGATGAACACGAACGGTGAAAGCTCCAGCGCCCTCTCCCTGAACTGATCATATATTTCTTCCCTCTCTTTTTCGTCCAGTGTGGTTCTGCCCTTCTGAAGCAGTTCGTCGATTTTGTCGTCTGCAAAGCCCGGACAGCTGTTCATGCGGACATCGCCGCTCTCATAGTAATTGGTGGCCCAGTCCATGTCCACGATGTTTCCTGTCGTGCCGGAAACCATCATATCGTAGTCGCCTACATTGGAGCGCTCGATACGTGTCGCCCAGTCCGGAAGCTCAAGCTCCACCTTGATTCCGATTTCAGCGAGACTGGACTGTACGCATACCGCCGTCTGCTCATGCATGGCATAAGTGGAGGAGGACAGCAGCTTGCAGGAGAATCCGTCGGGATAACCGGCTTCTGCCAGAAGTTCTTTTGCCTTTTCAGGGTCATAGGAAAAATAATTGTCATATTTTCCGTCGTATCCGTTCTGTCCGACGATGGTCGGGAACCCAAAAATCGGTTCTCCCCGTCCCATAAATGCTGCATTGATTACATCATCCCTCTTGATTGCGTAGGAGATGGCCTGTCTTACCTTCGGATCCGCCAGCGGGCTTCCCTCGGTACAGTTAATCTGAAGGCACATGAAAGGAGCTACGGATACATCTACGTTGGCGTCTCCCGCGCCCTCAAATGCGATAACCTCCTTCGACGGAACGTAGTCAATAATATCAACCTCTCCCGTCCGCAGCGCATTGGCCCTGGTCGTCTCGTCCGTATAGAAATAGAAATCGATATTAGGCGTCTGTACCGGAGTCCCGTACCAGCCGTCATATTTGGTGACGCTGATGGAAAGTCCGTTTTCCCATCCTCCGAAGCTATAAGGACCGCATCCCATGGCAACCGTACTTAAATCGTTATTATTCGCCTCACAGAAAGCCTTGGACACTACGGCCGCCTCCGGCAGGCAGAGGTATTCCAGGAACGGCGCACACGGCTGTTTTAAAACAATTTCCACCGTTTTTTCATCCGGTGCGTTCACATGATCCACAACAGAGCGGAAATCGCTTCCGAAGGTGGCTGCTACCGATTCATCCATCACACGCTCAATCGAAAATTTCACATCCTCTGCGGTTACCGGGGAACCGTCGTGGAAGGTGGCATCCTTCAATAAAAAGGTGTAGGTCAGCCCGTCGTCGGATACCGTGTAAGAATCCGCCACGTCCGTTTCAATGCTTGAGTCAGCGGTATAGGTCATCAGTCCCCTGTAAATCTGCTGCTTAATCAGACGCGTGGCCTGTCCCGATTGCAGATGAGGATCCAGTGTGGCCGGTTCGGCGCTGATCCCCACATTTAACGTATCCTTTTTGCTGCCGCCCTCTTCTCCGGCCGTACCCTCTGTTCCCGTGGCACCCCCTGCCTCTGCTGATGCGGGCTGCGTGTCGCTGCTTCCTGTCTTGGAGCTGCAGGCCGTCAGTACAGCAGATGCCGCCAGTGCCGCCGCCAGTGTCAGAGCAACTTTTTTCAAACTTCTTTTTTTCATTAATCTTCCTCCTTTTATTTTTAAAAACTGTTGTTAAGCTTTGGATCCAGAATATCTCTGATTGCGTCCCCCATCAGGTTAACCGCCAGAATCGTCAGGCACAGGCAGACAGCCGGCCAGAACAAATACATGACGTTGACATTCAGATATCCCCTTGCCGAGCCAATCATCTGCCCCCAGGACGGTGTGGGCGGCTGAACGCCCAGCCCCAGGAAGCTGAGTCCCGATTCCAGCAGAATCGCGTTTGAGATTGTGGTACTCACCTGAACAATCAGAACCGATATGATGTTCGGGAAAATAGCCTTCCACATAATAGCCGACGGCGCCGCGCCGATCGATAAATCGCTCTCCACATATTCCATTTTTCTGACCTGCAGTGTGGAAGAATATGCGACACGTGAAAAATGGGGAATGTAAAGGAGCCCGATTACAAGCATCAGGTTAATTACACCGGCGCCCCACAGTCCCGCAATAATCATCGCCAGAAGGATGGGCGGGAAGCAGAGGATGATATCAATGCCCCGCATGATGACGGCGCCGATCCTTCCCTCCAGATATCCTGCCGCCACCCCCAGGAGAGTGCCTCCCGCAAATGAAATGGCCGTCCCTCCCAGGGCTACCATCATGGACGGCCTGATTCCCAGAATCAGACGGGTCAGGATACAGCGCCCGTACTCGTCCGTTCCCAAAGGATATTTTGCCGATGAATTTTTCAGCATATTTACCGTATCAAGCGCATACGGATCGTTGGGAACCAGGAAATTGCCAAATATCATAACAATGATCAGAGGGACCAGTATGATAAAGCCAACAACAAACTTCTTATTGCTGAAACATTTCTTTAACATTTTATCCCTCCTCGTATAATAAGTTTGTAAGCAAGAA
>NZ_KE992910.1 GCF_000466485.1 [Clostridium] symbiosum ATCC 14940
AAGACTCATAAAACAATCCCACCACCCCGTCCGCCGGCCGTAGGCGGCGTCCTCACCTGCTTAACTAAACATTTATGAACGTCTTCCCCTTTCTCCCATATAATAATATATAAAAAGCAAGCGAGGTATCAGATATATGGAAACCTACAACTACGATGATTCTGCCGCCATGCCCGGTTATGACACAGAAACTTCAGCTACCCCATCTGTTCCTGAAACCGGAAACAGCAATGATGTACCGGCGGCTCCCGGCTTCGGTCCCGAAGGTCCTGTAACACCGTCTGTTCCAACGAATCCAGCCGATTCGAATGTTCCGGCCACTCCCGGATTTGGCCCGTCCGGCTCCGTTACGCCTACCGTTCCGAGCAGCGGTATGAATGTTCCGGCAACTCCCGGGTTCGGTCCGCTTGGCCCTGTGACACCTTCTCTCCCGTCTTCTAACTCTAATATGGGATGTGTCAACTGCACCGGAAACATCATTTGGCCAAATTCTTCTACCGGAATCCTCTGGACCTGGGGAACACTCTCTCCATTTTTCTCAACAACTTCCGATATCGCCCATGTCCGCTTCTACAATGCGGCAGCTATTCGTGAGCCTCTTGACATTTACTTAAACGGTCGCCTTGTCGTATCAAATCTGGATTACATGAATTACACAAGATACCTTCATATCATTCCAGGCGTATACAGGCTGACGGTATTCAGAAGAACCAATCCTGGTGTTCCGATTATTGATACCGGTGTACAGTTCCGCGGCGGCAACAGCTATACCCTGACGATCCTCGGAACAGCCAACAGCTACTCCGTACAGGTAATGACTTCATAAAAGCCAGGAATCCCGGTTATCTTCTGTCACCGCCATTTATCGGCAAAAACAGGCAGCCCTCCTGCTGTTTCAGGGGGGCTGCCTGTTTTCACCTGCATTAAAATAACTATCTTTTAGTCCTTTTTCATCATTTTTGTTTTTTCAGTCACATGCTTTTTTATCGCTGCAAAGCTTTCCGAACTCACGACATGTTCGATTCGGCAGGCATCTTCTACCGCCGTTTCCCTGTTAACACCGAGAGCCACCAGCAATTCGGTCAGCATCGTATGACGCTCATAAATCGTCTCCGCAATCTCACGTCCCGATGGCTCCAGAGTGATATATCCCTCGTGATCCATGGAAATATATCCGTTTTCCCTCAGGTTTTTCATTGCAATACTGACACTTGGCTTGGAAAATCCCAGCTCATTGACAATATCGATGGAACGTATCATCGGTTTGCGTCTGCTTAAAACAAGTATTGTCTCCAGATAATCCTCTGCTGACTGTTGTATCTTCAAAATAACCTCTCCTCTTACTCTATAATCTCCGCCGCAGGTCCCTGTGGTACATTCTGCTTCCCCGGACTGCCGGTATCGCTTCCCGGGCCGGAAGGTACTGTCTCAGGGGGCGCTTCTTCCTGGGAAGGCAGCTCTGCAGGCGGCAGGACAGGCGGTGGTGCCTGGGCTCCCGTGCCGTTGCTTCCGGATGAATTCAGTATTCCCGTCATCCTGTTTCTCAATGTATCTCCGGTTATCTGGTTAATCAGCGCCTGGGCTTCCGCCTTAAACTGCTTTTTCGCTCCGGATCCTGATTTTCTCATCTGATCAATCAATTCCTGAGCCGCATCCGCCAGAGCGTGATCCTTTCGGAAATCCCCTACCGTATATCCGTCTGAGAGAAGCTCGTCGTCATCCCTGCCGGGCAGATACTGGCTGCCGTCACCGATTCCGGTTTCCGGACCGGGCTCCGTGAAGGATGCCGGTTCTAAGCCCTCTACCAGCTGTTCCATAGTCTTCTTCCAGATGGAAGCCGGATAAGTGGCACCGTAAAGGTTCGACAGCATCTTCGGCTGGTCGTAGCCTACCCATACGGAAATCGTATAATACGGGGTCATGCCGCAGAACCATCCGTCTTTACTGCTGTTGGTGGTTCCAGTCTTTCCTGCTGCTTCAATGCTGCTTCTCCAGCCCATCGAGGCGGCCGTTCCCCTGGAAATTACGCCTTTTAAAATATCTGTCATTACGTTGGCCGTATTTTCCTGATATACCTGAATGACAGGATACTCTTCGAAAACATTGTTGCCTTCGTTATCGAGCATCTTAACGATACAGGTCGGTTCTTTATAGCGCCCGCTGTCTGCCAGCGCCGAGTAAGCGCCCGCCATCTCTTCCGTCGTCGCTCCGTAGGTGAAGCCGCCCAGGGCGGAAGCCGGATAGTAATCATCAGGCACAATATTGTCAAACCGCATCTGTGTCAGATAGGACATTCCAAGTTCAGGTGTTATATCATCGTATACATACCATGCAACGCCGTTGCGGCTCTTCTCCACCGCCGTCCTCAGTGTCATCATATCTCCCGGCAGATCCTTCACCACAGCATCTTTCTGTTTGGCATCCTGAACCTTGATATTCTTCACCATCGTCGTGGATTTGTAACCGTTCTCCAGCGCCGGGGCGTAAACGATCAGCGGTTTGATAGTGCTGCCCGGCTGGCGGAAGCTCTGGAATGCGCGGTTCAGCGTATACGTATCCGTATCCTGGCTGCGGCCGCCCACGATAGCCACGACCCGGTTGGTGCTGTTGTCAATCACAGTTGCGGCGCCCTGTAAAGCGAAAATTCCATTTTCGGCCACCGCCTCGTCGAATGTCAGGACACTGTCCACCGACTCCTGCAGAATTCTCTGTTTGTCCGGTTCCAGGGAAGTGTAAATCGTATAACCTCCCGTATAGAGATTATCCCGCTCCTGGTTGTAAACTTCCTCATACCTGTCTTTGTATTCCAGATATTCGCTCTTATCCTGGAAACCATACTTGAAATCAAATCCATCCATCCTCATCAGATAGCGGATCGCACAATCGATGGCATAGGTCGTCTCATAATTCCTCATCGGCGTCTTCATCCGCTGCACATTGATGGTTTCCTCAAGCGCCTGCGAATATTCTTTTTCGGTAATAAATCCCATATCCTTCATATCACCGAGGATTTTATCTCTTCTCTTAATGGCATTCTCCGGATGCTTGTAAGGATTGTAGTAGGACGGTGAGTTCGGGATCGCGCACAGATATGCTATCTGGCTGAGGCTTAAATCATTTGCATCCACGCCGAAGTATCCCCTGGCTGCCGCCTGCAGTCCGTAATACGTATTGGCAAAGCTGATATCATTGATATAAAATTCCATGATCTGTTTTTTGGTATACTTCTTCGTCAGATCCATGGCAATCAGCATCTCCTTGGCCTTTCGTTCAATCGACACTTCCCTGGTCAGGAACCGGTTCCTGGCAAGCTGCTGTGTAATTGTGCTGGCGCCATGCTTTTCTTCGCCCTCGGTCTTGAAATAATTGATGGCGACACGAAAAATTCCTTTAATATCGATTCCCGAGTTGTCCCAAAATGTCCTGTCCTCTATGGCTATAAATGCGTTCACCGCATACTCCGGTATCTCATCATAGGTCAGATAGCTGGAATCCTCATCGCCGGTCAGCTTAGCAAGAACCTCGCCGTTCGCGTCATAGATGAAGCTGGCCTCCTGCAGCCGGAACGTGTCGGGCGTGCTGGCCTCCACAATCCCTTCCACCTGTGTCTTATACTCGAGATACATCGGATAGACCTTATAAGCCCCTATTCCCAGAACTGCCACCAGCGCAATGACACATATGATAAAAAGTGTCATGAATGTAACTTTCAGCACCTTGAACATTGATCTGAATATAATCTTGATGTATTTCCACAGACCTTTTGAATTATCCGGTTTCTTTTGTTTTTCTGCTTTTTTCACTTTTCTCTGCTGCTTCTTTTCCTGTTTTTGTGATTTTCTGCTTCTCGGCTTTCTCTGATGAAGCTGCTCGTCCGCTTCTTGGTCCCGGACATCCTCCGGTTCATTCTGCATATTGGTTCCTGTATGGCTTACCAGGGAAGATGCTTCGTGGTTTTCTGCCGGCGTCTCATCCCGGCCGTCCGCCGATACTTCGGATTCTTGTTCCGGTTCATTCGAAGCCGTATTTTCCGGCGTCTTCTCCGGCTGACCCATCAGTTCTGCTTCCGGCTGGTCCCCCGGTTGATTTTCCGGCATATTTTCTGTTGTCAATTCCTGTGTATCATCCAGTATGCCTTCCTGTCTACCTTCCATTTCATACCCCTTTTGTCATCAGTATATTTCTATTACCGTTTATGGCTTTCCATACCTTAATCGTGCCGCAAACAGTAACATATTTCTGCCGCAGGCAGAGTATGTCTCCTACTATTATAGGAGATTTCCCATTAAAGAACAACCATTAATTCCAAAACTTACTTCTGTAACCGCCTGTTTTTTCACGAATAGTATAAAATAACAGTAATTTTTGGAAGGAACTATCCATGAATACCTCCTTTCCCCAGCTTTTTCTGCTCATTACCGCTCTGTCGCTGGACGCCTTTGCCGCCAGCTTTGTCTATGGAACTGACCGCGTAAAAATCCCGGCTGCCTCAGTAGCTGTCATTACAGCCCTGTCCACCGGGATTCTCGTTCTCTTTCTTCTGCTGGGCAAATGGTTCGGAGGGCTGATTCCTCCCAGGGCCACCTCCGTTCTCTGTTTTCTGATTCTCTTTGCACTTGGTTTTATCAAGCTTTTTGACAGCACGATAAAATCATTCATCAGGAAATCAGATTTTTTTGAACGCAAGGTTTGTTTTTCAATTTCTAATTTGAATTTCATCCTGACGGTTTACGCTGATCCGTCGGCTGCCAACGGGGAAGACATTGCCGTCCTCTCACCTGTGGAAGCCCTGTCCCTTGGCCTGGCCCTGTCCTTAGACAGCGCGGCGGCCGGATTTGGAGCAGGCATGATGGTCACTCATCTGCCCCTCACCATCCTTCTGTCCCTTTTACTTAATACCGCCGCAGTTCTTCTCGGAAGCTTCCTCGGCCGGACGCTGGCGAAGCGCTCCAGTCTGGATTTATCCTGGCTCAGCGGCCTGCTGCTGATGGGATTAGCCCTAGGCAAGCTATTATGACCCTGCTGTGCCGCAAAGCTGTCTATGCTATCTCTTTGTTATGGTTTTTACCAACGCAATTACTTCATGCGCCAGCAGCGGGACGGCCGCCAGCAGCAGCAGGAACCCCCACTCGCCCGGTGAAAGGACTGCCGTTCTGAAGGCATCGACTAAAAACGGAATCTCCGTAACGGCAAACTGCAGGCAGAGCCCGGCTGCAAATGCCACAGCCATCAGCGGGTTGGTGAAGAGTCCGCTTCTGAAAATTGATACCTCCACGTTGCGCATCCCCACGGCATGAAAAAGCTCCGATAATCCAAGCACAGTGAACGCATAAGTCTGCGCCCGGCAGAGCACCGCTTCTTCCCTTAGAACCGCGGAAACAGCCGTCAAAGAGAATTCAACTCCTCTTCCGGTCACCACTTCCCAGGGTACACGGAAAAATGCCGCAAGGCTGATTGCTGCTATCAGCAGTCCGTAAAATACCGTATAGAACCATCCTCCTCCTGCAAACAGACTCTCTCCCGGCTTTCTGGGCGGTTTTTTCATGAGCAGGCTGCCGTCATTTTTATCCACCCCCAGAGCAAGGGCCGGGAGTGAATCTGTAATCAGATTAATCCACAGAATATGACTCGATTTCAGCGGCGAGGGGATACCTGCCGCGATGGCTGCAAACATAGTGGCTATCTCCCCGAAATTGGAGGAAAGCAGAAAAATAACCGACTTCTTTATATTTTCATAAATTCCTCTTCCTTCTTCAATAGCCCTCTCGATTGTTGCAAAATTATCATCCGTCAGTATCATATCCGATGCCTGCCTGGCCACGTCCGTACCCGTCTTTCCCATTGCTATTCCGATATCGGCGCTCTTTAACGACGGAGCGTCATTTACGCCGTCCCCGGTCATAGCCGTGATGTTACCGTCGGATTTTAACGCCCGGACAATTCTTACCTTATGATCCGGGGACACCCGGGCAAATACAGCCGCATTCCGTATCCGTTTTTTCAGCTCCCCGTCATCCATCCGCTCCAGCTCCGCGCCGGATATGCACTGCCCCTTCTCCTCGGCAATACCGAGCTGCCTTGCTATGGCGAAAGCCGTGTCCACATGATCCCCTGTTATCATCACGGTTCTTACCGACGCCCTTTTAAATGCTTCAACAGCAGCTTTTGCCTCGTCCCTCGGCGGATCAATCATTCCTGCCATTCCAAGGAAAACAAGATTTTTCTCTGTCGGCTTCGTCACCCCCTCCGCCATGGCTCCGGCCAGAACACGCAGGGCCCGTCCCGACATCGTCTCTATGGCCTCCTGGATTTTCTTTCTGTCCCTGCCTTCGAGGGGCTGCACTTTTCCATCCTTCATAATAGAGGTGCAGCGTTTCAGGACCTCGTCCGGAGCGCCTTTTGTATAAGAGACATATGACTTGCCTTCCCTGTTGAGGGTTGTCATCATCTTCCGGTCGGAATCAAAGGAAAGTTCCGCATATCTGGGTTTCTCCCTTTCTTCCCTCTCTTTCCTGATACCGCCCGTACCGGCCAGCCGGATTAGCGAGATTTCCGTCGGATCGCCCGTTTCCTCCGTCGCATCATTGCACAG
This sequence comes from [Clostridium] symbiosum ATCC 14940, assembly GCF_000466485.1. Classification (GTDB taxonomy): domain Bacteria; phylum Bacillota; class Clostridia; order Lachnospirales; family Lachnospiraceae; genus Otoolea; species Otoolea symbiosa. The sequence goes on from NZ_KE992910.1 coordinate 6,593, forward strand.
ACAGAAGCAGGTCAGAAGCCGGTTTCCTGTTTTCCCATATTCAATCGCCGGGGCTTCCCTGATTCTTCCGTCCAGATAGCAGGCCGTTACCGTCATTTCATTTTTTGTGAGCGTTCCCGTTTTATCGGAACACACCACACTGACAGCGCCCAATGTCTCGACCGACGGAAGCCGTCTTACAATGGTCCCCGCCTTTACCATTCTCGTCACACTGAGGGCCAGTACAATGGTGACTACCGCCGGAAGTCCTTCCGGCACTGCCGCCACGGCCAGGGAGATTGCCGTGATGAGCATCTCCATCACATCTCTTTTCTGCACCACTGCAAGTACAAACAGCAGGGCGCACAGAAATACCGCCGTAAGGCTCAGCACCTTTCCCAAATCCGAAAGTCGTTTCTGTAGCGGCGTCTCCTCCTCCGGAGCCTCATGAATCAGCGCGGCAATCCTGCCGATTTCCGTAGCCATGCCTGTAGCCGTTACGATTCCGCAGCCCCTGCCGTTCGTTACGTAGGAAGTCATGAACGCCATATTCTTCCTGTCCCCGACCTGAACCTCCGATGCGGCAACAAAGGTACTGCTCTTTGAAACAGGTACCGATTCCCCCGTCAGGGCGGATTCCTCTATTTTCAGGTTTGCCCCCTGAACAAGACGAAGATCGGCAGGCACCTGACGTCCGGCATCCAGAACCACCAGATCCCCCGGCACCAGTTCCTCTGCGGGCACTGTCATCTCCCTGCCTCCACGGATCACAACCGCTTCCAGCTTTGTCATCTTTCTCAGGGATTCCAGCGCCTTTTCCGCCTTTCCCTCCTGTATCACCCCTACCACGGCATTCATTGCCACCACAGCCAGTATAATCACAGCGTCACTGTACTCATGAAGCATAATGGAAATTCCTGCCGCCGCAAACAGGACAAAAATCAGGGAATCACAGAGCTGTTCCGCAAATCTCTGTGCCAGTGTTTTTTTCTTCGCCTCCCTCAGCATATTTTTTCCATAATGTTCCAGCCGGGTGCCGGCCTCTTCCTGAGTAAGACCTGTCCGGCCATTGCATTCAAATTGTCTGCAAACTTCTTCTATTGTTTTGTTTTCGTACATCTTATTCTCCCTTCCTCCCTGTGACAGGTTGTCTTATAGCAGCAGTTCTGACAGCATGAACTGTTACGTCTTATGGAACAATATGACAAAACAATAAAAAATAGAACTTGCCGTTACGATTCACGGCTCACCGGCCTGTGAGTGTATAGGTCATCTCCTTCAACAAAAACAGGAGAGAACCTCCGGCCGCATCCGGGCCTTCCCTCTCTCCTGTTTTCCGGACCTCGGTCCGGCCTTCCGTTAACATTGAAACAACTGAAGCTCCGGGCCTGTTCCTGCCTATGAATGGTTCCCGGCACAGCCCTGCTTATCTTCATTGCAGTGATTGCTGCCGCAGTCATGTCCATCCTCGTGATGATGACTGCATGATGTGTCCGGATTATAATCCAGGCTGCCTGCAAGCAGCTTGTCCACACTCTCATCCGCTGCTCCCGTGACACCCGGATAAAGGCGGATTCCCAGTTCATCAAGTGCTGCCCGTGCGCCGGCGCCGATACCGCCGCAGATGAGGGTGTCCACTCCATGCTCCTTCAAAAATCCTGCGAGTGCCCCGTGTCCGCTCTCTCCTGTACTGTAAACCCGGGAGGATATCACCGTATCTTTTTCCGTCTCATAAATCTTGAATTCCCCGCAATGGCCGAAATGCTGAAAAACCTGTCCGTCCTCATAAGTTACCGCTATTTTCATCATTACATACCTCCAAAAACATTTTTATACCTGATTTGCAAACTGTCATCTGCAGACCGGCACTTCTTTAGTCTACTCTCGTTTTTGTCATATGTCAATAATCACTTGTGCAGTCACCACATTGCCTGTTTTTCTTCTCACAGCAATTTTCACACCCGCTTCGGCGGCACTCCTTTTTACAGCATCCGGCCGAATGGGGACAGAGTTCATAGGCGCCTCCGCTGATACAGAGCCTTTTGCCGTCCACCAGCACCTGTGCCAGCTTTTTCCTGGCTGAATCATAAATATTCTGGACCGTAGTCCTGGCGACGTTCATCTGAGCCGCACAGTCCTCCTGGGACAGCCCCAGCCGGTCAATCAGACGGACAGCTTCAAACTCATCCATTGTCATCGTAACCGTGCCCTCCGCTTTCCCGTCACCCGGAATAAATTCCGTTACCTCCGGCAGACAGCAAATCCTTCTTCGTTTTACCGGCCGCGCCATCCATACCGCCTCCTACCGTTCCTTTTTACAAAATACCGCAGAACAGCGCTCAGCCATTCTGCGGTACCCTATTACTTAAAATTTCTGATTATTCTTCAACTGTTGCGTACATAAAGTACCAGTATCCGTATGGAGAATGCCAGGTTCCCTTTAATTTCGGGCTCTGTACCCAGAAGTCATTCTCATAGGCAACAGGTGCCATAGCCGTATCCTCTAACAGCATATTCTCTGCTTCATGAAGCAGTTTGTAGTGTTCTTCTTTGTCTGCTGTTGTACGCGCTTTTTCAACCAGGGCGTCAAACTCAGGATTACTGTATTTACCGTCGTTGTTTCCGTTGTTTGTCTCTAACAGGTTGATCATGTTGGAAGGATCATCGTAGTCATATACCCAGCCGTTACGTGCAATCTCGAAGTCACCGTTACGGCGTGTCGGTGTGAATGTGGACCACTCAACGATCTTGATATCTGTATTGATTCCAAGCTCTTTCCATGCGCTCTGTAAATACTCGGCGATTGGTTTGTGGTATTTTGCATCATTTGTCATGTACTCTACCGTCGGGAATCCCTGTCCGTCCGGATAGCCGGCTTCTGCAAGAAGCTGTTTTGCCTTCTCGAGGTCCGCTTCGTAATTATCAACGTTAAAGAAGTCGCCGCCGTTGTTTTCTCTGGTCACTTCCTCGAAGGAGGATCCCGGCGCGGCATCAGAGATGCCAGGGCCTACAAAGTTAGTAGCCGGGGAATATGTTCCCTGAGTTACTGTCTCTGCAATGTATTTACGGTCGATGGCAAGGCTTAAAGCTTCGCGCACTTTCTCGTTGTCAAACGGTGCTTTCTGAAGGTTGAAGGAGATGTAGTAGGTTCCCATGATCGGAGCGATATGGAAATCTTCCGTACCCATCAGGCTTGGAACTTCCTCGGAAGGAATATCTTTTGCCATCATGATCTCACCTGTCTTATATGCACTGTAGGAAGCATTTGCATCCTCCATCAGGACAAATTTCACCGTATTGACCGTAACTTTCTCAGCATCCCAGTAGTATGGGTTTTTCTCGTAAAGGATATAGGATCCCGGAACCCACTCTTTCATTCTCAGAGCGCCGTTTCCTACATATGTTTCAGGGTTGATTGCCCACTGATCGCCGTTTGCCTCAATGATGTCTTTCTTTACAGGGCTTAATACGGCAAAAGCGGAAATTTTATCATAATATACGCATGGGTTTGCAAGCTCTACAACAAATGTTTTTGCATCCGGAGCAGATACGGCAAGTCCATCCACTGCTGCCAGTGTCTCTTCCTCTGTTGCGTCTTCTCCTAAATTCAGGATTGCATCATAGCCTTTCACCATGCAGAGCATGTCATAGGCATATGGAGCTGCTGTCAGCGGATTTGCAAGACGTTTGTAAGAATATACAAAATCCTCAGCCGTCAGATCGGAACCGTCGCTCCATTTTAATCCGTCACGCAGATGGAATGTATAGGTTAAACCGTCATCTGATACCTCAAATGATTCCGCCTGTCCCGGAACAACGTTGTTCTCCTCGTCAAAGGTGAGCAATGTCTCAAATCCGTGAATAATCATGTTGGCTCCGTCGATTGCGGAGTTTAAGGCCGGGTCAAGTGTCTCCGGATCCGGTCCAATCTGGACTGCAAGGTCTAAGCCCCCCGCTGTCTCACCTGCTGCTGTTGTTGTGCCCTGTTCGCTTCCCTTGCTCTCATCGGTTCCCTTGGAACCGCCGCCGCAGCCTGCAAGAACTGTGGTGGAAAGCATCGCTGCTGCTACGAGTAGTGCTACTTTTTTCTTCATAATATCCTCCTTTGGATTTTTATTTTAACCGGCCGCCTGCCTGATGCAGGCAGCCGGCTAAGTGCATATCAATGACAAAGTCAATTCACCCGATCCAGGTGATGGCAGGCCGCATAATGGCCCTTCGACACTTCCTGCCATGCCGGCGTTTCTGCCGCACATCTCTCATCGGCATAAGGACATCTCGTTCTGAACCGGCAGCCGGACGGCGGATTAACCGGGCTTGGGACATCACCGCTTAATACAATTCGTTTAGACTGTCTGCTGGTTCTCGGATCTGCAATCGGAATAGCGGAAATCAGGCTCCTTGTATATGGATGCACACTGTGGAAGGTCAATTCATAGCTGTCGGCCAGCTCCACCAGATTTCCCAGGTACATAACTCCGATTCGGTTGGAAATGTGCTTTACAATTGAGAGGTCATGGGCGATAAAGAGATACGTTAAGCCCATCTGCTCCTGAAGCTCTTCGAACATATTGACCACCTGTGCCTGGATAGATACGTCCAGAGCCGAAACCGGCTCATCACACACGATGAATTCCGGATCGACAGCCAGTGCACGGGCAATGCCGACACGCTGCCTCTGGCCGCCTGAGAACTCGTGAGGATATCGGTTTGCATGCTCGGAGTTCAGCCCTACGCGGCGCAGCATCTCAATAATCTTATCCTGCCTGTCCTGTTTGCCGGACGCCAGTTTATGGATATCAATTGCCTCACCGACAATATCACCTACCGTCATACGGGGATCCAGGCTCGCATATGGGTCCTGGAATACAATCTGCATTTTCCGGCGGTAAGGCAGCATATTAACCGCCGTCTTTTTTCCGAACACCGGTTTTCCATCGGCCGTCCGGGGCTTTTCGTCTTCCCCGTAAAGCGGCACGTCGCCGCTGTCAAATATTGTCTCGCCATCATAGATGATCCGGCCGCTGGTCGGTTCATGGAGGCGCAGAAGGGAACGGCCCGTGGTCGTCTTTCCGCAGCCCGACTCTCCTACCAGTCCGAGCGTCTCTCCCTTATTAAGAAAGAAGGAGACATTATCGACCGCCTTTACCACTTTCTTTTCAAACATCTTGCCGCCGGCAACAGGGAAATACTGTTTCAGGTTCTGGACCTCGACTAATTTCTTATCTTCCATCAAATCTTACCTCCCTGTGCTTTCTCAAATTCCGCCTTCTGAAGGAGCCAGCAGGCGCTGTAATGAACATCCGAAATGTCGGTATATTCCGGCATTTGGCGCAGGCAGATCTTCATACAGGAATCACATCTCGGTGCGAACGGACATCCTGCCGGAGGATTCAGCATATCGACCGGACTTCCCTCAATCGGGACAAGGCGGCTGTGCTCTTTCTCGTTCAGCTTCGGGATGCTTCTCAGAAGCCCCTTTGTATATTCATGGGACGGATTATAGAAGATATCCTCCGTCGTTCCATATTCAACTACTTTTCCGGCATACATGACGGCAATCCTGTCACACATGCTGGCCACAACGCCGAGGTCGTGTGTAATCATGATAATCGCCATGCCGAGTTTTTCCTTCAGTTCCATCATCAGCTCCAGAATCTGGGCCTGGATGGTAACATCGAGGGCAGTGGTCGGCTCGTCGGCAATCAGAAGCTTCGGTTCGCAGGCCAGAGCAATGGCAATCATAACACGCTGGCGCATACCGCCCGAAAGCTCATGGGGATACTGCTTCAGCCTCTTCTCCGGCTCGTTGATGCCTACCAGGGTCAGAAGCTCTTTTGCCCTCTCCCTCGCCTCCTGCTTCGATTTATTTGTGTGAAGAAGAATCATTTCACAAATCTGGTTCCCGATTGTATATACGGGATTCAGGCTTGTCATCGGATCCTGGAAAATGATGGAAATCTCTTCACCGCGGATCTTTCTCATCTGGTTTTCAGTCATCTCATCAATCCGGTGTCCGTTGAATTCCAGGGTTCCCCCTATCAATTTACCGGGATAAGCGGTCAGTCCCATCAGGCTGTACGCGGTAACAGATTTACCGGAGCCAGATTCTCCTACGATACCCAGGACCTCCCCTTCCTTCAGATGGATGGAAACATCATTTAACGCCTTTACCTCACCGGCCGGTGTGAAGAAAGAGAGGCGTTCATTCTTAATATCTACTAAATATTCGCTCATTCTCTATTCCTCCTAGTTCTTCATCTTAGGGTCAAAGGCATCGCGCAGTCCGTCGCCTAACAGGTTAAAGCTCAGAATAATGACAGAAATCATTATCGCCGGAGCAAACAGGCGGTGCGGATAGCTCTGAAGACCGTTAATAGCGGCGCTGGCAAGGCTGCCCAGGGACGGCATCGGCGCATTAACGCCCAGTCCCAGGAAGCTTAAGAAACTCTCCGTAAAAATGGATGACGGGATCTGCAGCGTCGTTGTAACGATTAATGTACCGATACAGTTTGTTAACAGATGTTTTCTGATAATCCTGCCGCTGGAAGCGCCGAGAGCCCTGGCCGCCGTTACATACTCCTGCTCTTTCAAAATCATGATCTGGCTTCGCACGATACGGGCCATACCAACCCAGTAAAGAAGGGCGAATACCAGAAAAATACTGATCAGGTTAACACCGATTACACCGATCCATTCAAATCCCGGCTTCTGCGACAAATCCTTCAGCGGATAATTCAGCACGGCAGCCAGCAGAATGATGATCAGAACATCGGGAACCGTATATATGATATCGACAATACGCATCATCACCATATCGACCCATCCGCCGAAAAATCCGGAGATTGAGCCATACAGAGAACCAATCAGCAGAATGATGGCCGACGCCACCAGACCGACCAGCAGGGATACCCGGCTTCCCATCATGACGCGGACTGCGTAGTCGCGTCCCAGGTTATCGGTTCCCAGAATATGAGGGAATACCTTCTCTCCCGCTTCAATCTGAGCCAGCTCCGTCTCGGAATACTGCATCGGCGCCAGGTTTACGCTCGTTTTAATCTGCTGTTCATATTTATATGGATAAACCGTCGGTATAACAAAAGAAAGTACGAAGATTACCAGCACGACAATCAGGCTGACCATGGCAATCTTATTCTTTTTCAGGCGGCGCATGCCGTCCTTCCAGAATCCGACGCTCTCTCTCATTACAACGAGGCTCTGTTTCTCGCTTTCATCTGCCGGGAGGAAATCTTCGACATTCATCTGAAATGATAATTTATTCTTGTCCATCCTGTGTGCCTCCCTATTTCAGTTTAATACGCGGATCGATGATGGTATATAAAATATCCACGACCACGTTCATCGTAATAATCAAAGTTGCAAGGAATATTGTGGTTCCCATAATCAGAGGATAGTCACGCCCTGTGATGGCGCCGATAAATTCGGAACCAAGGCCCGGGATTGTGAAAATCTTCTCAACAATAAAGCTTCCTGTAACCGTGTACGCAAGCAGCGGCCCAAGATAAGTAACAACTGGCAGAATGGCATTTCTGAGCGCGTGCTTGAACACGCTGAAAAACCATGCCACGCCTTTCGCCCTGGCGGTTCTCATGTAGTCCTGTCCAAGGACATCCAGCATGGAAGAACGCATCAGACGTGAAATGTAGGAAGCCGGATACAGCGCCAGCGCCGTCACCGGCATGATATAATGCCGCCACGAGGTCAGTCCGTATGTAGGCAGCCATTCCAGCTCGAATGACAGTACATACATTAACAGCGTGGAAATAACAAAACTGGGCACCGCAATTCCGCAGGTGCTGAATATGATAATGATATTATCCGTCATCTTGCCCCTCTTAAATGCAGCAATGCTGCCAAGGGGGACGCCCACCAGTACGGCTATCAGGATGGAGATTCCTCCAAGCTTTGCCGAAACCGGGAATTTTGTCTCAATGATGGAATTAACCGTACGTCCTCTCTGTTTTACACTCGGGCCAAGGTCGCCGTGAAGCACCTTCCCCATATAAATGGTATATTGTTCCGGCAGTGGTTTGTCCAGCCCGTATTTTTCCATCATTGCCTGCTGGGCCTGGGGTGTGAGGGCCTTCTCAGCCATAAACGGACCGCCCGGTACCAGGTTCATCAGGAAAAATGTAAGAGTTGCGACAAGCCAGCAGGTAACAATTGCCAGACCGATTCGCTTTGCAATATATTTTGCCATGATACCTCTCCTTTCTGTATGTGACCATGCCGAATTTTGTCCTAAATTTCCATCTATCATTTTCCGGTTTTTGGAAATAATGGACACTATAAACACATTTGTCAATCTACTGCGGACATTCAAACGATAAAATAAAATCCCATGGTGGTATTCCATGGGATTTTCTGTTTGCCGTTATCCCGCTATCTAGACATTATGTCCCGGCTTTTATGTTCATTGCCGCAGCATTGACCATAAAAGGACCATAAAAATTCATTTTTAGTCACGTTTCATAGTATACCATAGTAATTGACGAAATGGCAATACGTTTCCCAGTTTTTTTACACGAAAAAAAGCGGAAATTTTTCCTGCCATTTCCGCTTCTTTCCTGTCATTTCCGCTTCTTTCCTGTTAAATATTTGCTGATTCCTCCATGATTCCCTGAAGACGGCTCCAATCGTTCATGGAATATTTCACGGCAATATATCCCAGGTGGTGATCCTTTTCCCTAATCGCCTGGATAAACAATTCATGGTGCAGCAGTACGGAAAAATGATTTTCATAGCTTTGCTGCTCATAGGAGTTCAGTATGTAAGGCCTGAATATCTCTATCAGGTTCCTGTAAACCTCCTGTAATACACGGTTTTTTGTTATCTCCGTAATAGTACGGTGAAACTTCATATCAAGATCCACCAGGATTTCCAGCTCTTTATTCTCTTCTATGGCCTGGTGAAGCTCATTTTCCACCAGGCATATCCGTTCGATGTCACTTTCCGTAGCGGCGCTTATTGCCTGTTTAATAATCCCGACTTCGAGAATCTCTCTCAGACTCTGTAATTCGACAAAATCCGAACCCTGGGAAATGATCTGGAAAAACAGGGCGTCAAACATTCCGGCGCCCGCAGACGCGCATACATACGTACCGTCGCCCTGGCGCACCTCCAAAATTCCGTATGATTCCAGAATTTTGATCGCTTCCCTCACGCAGCCCCGGCTTTTGTTGAATTTTTTACTCAGTTCCGGTTCTGTCGGCAGCCTGTCTCCCACCTTCAGTTCTTTATTGATTATCATTTTTTTAACGGCAGCAACAATTTGGTTTACATATGATCCTGATTTTTCCACTTTTACCTTTTACTCCTAATTTAATGGTCTCATTATATCCTGTTTTAGCTTAATATGCAATATTTTCAGCTCCGTCTCCGACAGCGTTACTATTCACGGCCCGGCTAACTGCCGGTCAGGCCCGTCTCCCCGAATAGCTTCTTCAGATACAGGATGGACTCCTCTGCCCACTCCTCCTCCTTTTTCAGGGTTTTATCCAGGTTATCTTCAGACGGCATCCAGAATTCAATGATCGTGCTGAAATCCTGCTGCGCTTCCTTACCGAGCCTCTCCAGAATCATTTCCACCTTCTGGCGTCCCCGTCCCACCGGGGTTCCCACTATCTGCAGCCCAACACTGCCCGGACTCCTGACTATCGTGTAATCCTTAAAATGAAGACAAACCGTATACTTTGCCAGCCAATTCAGAACCTCTTCCACCGTTTCCTCCTGTGACAGGGAATTGGTGGTATCTAAGACAATTCCATAGCGGCGGCTGTCCAGCCGTTCCATTATATAGGCAAATTCCTCTGCCTTAAACCGGTCATGGTTCTCTATTCCCAGAACGATATCTTTCTCCTCCAGGACCGGAAGGACACTTTTCAGCGTTATTATAATCTCTTCCAGATCCGGCTCATAACCATTGTCATCGATCACACAGCGCAGCAGCTTTGCATCCAGTTTTTCTGCAATAGCAATCATTCTTAACAGATTTCCTCTTGCCGCCCCTCTCATTCCCACTTCCAGCTTTATCCCGTTCTCCTCAGCTTTCCTGCGTATATCCGCAAGCTCCTGCGGCAGGCAGTGAGCTAACGGACTGTTCTCGCAGATTTGTACATAATGAAGATTATATTTCTTCGCCTTCTCAATCAGTTCACAGGGCGGCATTGCCTGCTTTACGGCCAGCTCCGGTCTGATCAGGCCTCCCAGTCCGCAGTGATAGGGATAAGTCCAGGAGCCGATTCCCAGTTGTGTCCTTCTCTTCTTTTCTACTGTCTTTTCTTTCAACGTCTCTTTTCCTCTCCTTCTTTTCCACTGTCTTTTTGCCCTGTCTCCCGGCATGCCTTCATCGTTACCCAATCAGCTCCGGCAGCCACGTAATAATCTGCGGGAAATTGCTGATTAGGATTACAAAGATAATCTCCACTATCAGGAACGGCACTATCTTCTTACAAATATTTTCTATCCTGCTGCCCGAGACTCTGGATGCAATATAGAGGTTTACCGCCATCGGCGGAGTAATCATTCCGACAGATGTATTGATTACCATAATGATTCCCAGAACCAGCGGGCTGATTCCCGCCGCATTCGCAATGGGAAGCAGAATCGGCGTCGTCAGAAGAATAATAACGCTGGTATCCAGAAAGCATCCCAGAATAAGCAGGATCATGTTAATTGCCAGAAGGATCATAATTCGGCTCTCAACCGTGCTGATGATTGCTGTGGAAATAATTCCCGGGATTCCCTGACTCGTCATAAACCAGGCAAACGGAGCCGAACAGGCGCAGACAATCAGAATCGTTCCCGTACTGATACCGGCCCGTTCGATACAATTGCCAAGCTCCTTCCAGCTCAGTTCCTTATAAACATATCTGCTGATAATAAATGCATAGAACACGGACACTACGCCGGCCTCCGTCGGAGTAAAGATACCGCCGTAAATACCTCCCAGAATAATTACCGGCATCATCAATGCTCCGAGAGCCTCTTTAAAAGCTTTGAAACCGGTTATTCCCTGAGCCTCCATCTCTGCCCTGACCGCATATTTGTCACGCTTGTCCTTCCTCATAATCCACATTGAGGTCAGACAAAGAATCAAAGCCAGCAGGATTCCGGGGACCACACCCCCAATGAATAAATCCGTGACAGATACCGAGGCTGCAATTCCGAAAACCACCATCGGAATGGAGGGCGGAATGATTACGCCAAGTGTTCCCGAGGCAGCCGCAATCGCTCCTGCCACATCGTCCGGATAACCGTCCTTTTTCAGTTCCGGGCACATCATCCCTCCGATAGCAGAAACAGTCGCCGGATTCGATCCGGAAATTGCACCGAAAAACATGGATGCCACCGTTGTGATACAGGCCAGATTGGCAGGCAGCCACCAAAGCGCTGCTTTGACGAACTGCACCAGCCTTTTTGAAATACCTCCCTTCAGCATCAGTTCCCCCGCCAGCATGAAAAACGGTACTGCCATAAATACATAATTATCAGCCTGGGTGAAAATCCGCTGTGCCAGAACTACCATATTGGTGTTCGGCTCAAAAATACTGAGCGCGGCCCAGGATGACATTGCAAGGGAAAAACAAATTGGAATGCCAAAGAAGATTGCCCCAAATAAAACGGCAAACAATACAGCCATAATCATTTTGCCTCTCCCCCCTTCTCATCCTTTCCTGATACCAACCGGATTGACTCTCGCAGAACAGCCTGCACCACTCCTAAAATCATTCCTGCCGGGATCGATGCATACGCAATCCACATCGGGATTTTCAGAGTCGGAGACTTCTGCCCCATGGCCGCAATCTTCATACAGCATTCCACACCGACCTTTGCCAGTATCAGCATAAACGCAACGGTCGCCAGGACGGCACATCCCCTGACAATCCCTCTGATGCTTGCAGGCAGTGCATCAACAACCGCCGTCATCTTGTAATGTCCATCTTCCTGCATCACCAGCGCGGCTCCTATAAAAGCCATCCAGATCATCAGATAACGGGCAAATTCTTCCGCCCATATCAACTGAGCGGTAAATAAACCGGTAATACGTGCAAGTGTATTGAGAAGAATTATGATACACATAATCGGAAGAAGGATTATAATCAATGTTTTTTCTGTTTTTGCAAGCGCGCCTGCAATTTTCTGAAGAAATTCTTTCATATCATTCTCCTGTAACGGTGAAAGACATGTTTAACATGCCTTTCACCGGTCCTTCTGGTTTAAGATGCTGCGTTCCTGCTGTGATCAGGATGGCTCCTATTCATAAAAAGCGTTCCAGTATTCGGTATCTATCCCACCTTTATACTTTTCAGCCACTTTAGCGGAAGCATCCTTCCATTCCTGGGTGTCAACCTGGGTAACTGTTACACCATATTCATCCCGAGCGATCTCTGCAATCTCATCCATTTTTTCCATTGCCCTGTTTCGCATAAATACGGCTGCATCTTTACCGGCCTGCTGTACGGCCGCCTGCTGCTGCTCCGTCAGAGAGTTAAACACATCTTCGTTGATCAGGAATACATATCCGGAAATAATGTGGCCTGTCATGGTCAGGTACTTGGCAGATTCAAATGCTCCCTGGGTGTAGAAGGCATCTAGAATATTATCCATCCCGTCGATGGTCCCCTGCGCCAGCGCAGTAAAAGCCTCTGTGGAAGCCATCGCAACCGGATTCGCCCCGATCTCACGGTAGAATTCAAGATGAATGTCGTTTTCCATGGTGCGGATTACCAGGTTTTTAGCATCAGCCGGTTTTGTCACTTCTTTTTTTCCGTTCAGCATACAGCGGAATCCCTGATGGCTGATGGCAAGGCCTTTTGTACCGATTGAAGAGAGGCTGTCCAGCATTTTCTGTCCAATGGCTCCATCCATAATCGCATAGGCATCTTCCAGTTTATTCATATCCACCATATATGGAAGATCCCAGATATTAAAATCATCCACAAAGTTGGCAAGAGGAGCCGTCGAGCCGGCATACATCTCTATTGTACCCATAGAAACGCCTTCGATGACATCTCTCTCGTTTCCCATCGTTCCGTCATAAAACACTTCCAGCCTCACGGTCCCGTCCGTTGCCTTCTTCAGGCTCTCGTTAAACACTTCCAGAGCTTCGGCCGGAAGGGAATTCTGGGATACGGTAATTCCACAGCGTATCACAGCCGCATCTTTGTTGTCTGCCGGTTCCTCTGCCTTCGGCGCCTGACCCGCTGCACCATTCGTGTTTTCCTGCTCCTGATTTTCAGTCCGGACGGTTTCAGACGCAGTGTCTTTCTGTCCGCATCCGCTTAATACTCCAGCCGTCATTGCTGCGCATAACAATAAGCTAATCGTTTTTTTCATTGGTTCTCCTCTCCTTTTGTTTTATCATTTCCTGCTGTTACCTGCCTGCCGCAGCCGTTATATCGAGAATACTCTTCGTGACATATTCCTCCGAGACCATCTCATCCAGCCAGCCGTCCCTGAAAATCTGATTCATTGAATTTTCCAGTGCCAAAATCGCTCCATCTGAAAATTTGGCATCAATCAGCCCGAACGTAATTGCCACCTGCACTCTCAAATGCCCCATCAGAAAAGAAAACAGTGCGTCCTTCGGAACGCCAAGCTCCACAAATCGGTCATAGGCCAGTTTGATTGCATAAATCATCGGAGCACCGATGGATTCCACCATCCCGGGCTCGCACATTCCCATCTGTTCAACCGTGATACGGAATGTCTTTCCCACCGGAGCAAAAATAATCCGGCTGATCTTCTCTCCCTCGGCATAATACTCCTCTTCTTTTCCCTCAGGCGCCTTGTAAACAGCGCAGGAACAATCCTGGGTGACAATACCTCCGAACAGATCCGGTTCCCCGTTCTCATCCACTTCAGTATTGAACAAATACGGGTGATGGGGATGTACCACAAAATACGCCAGATCATCACGGACAGGCATGACGTTGGCATAGGCCGCCGCCGGATCCAGTCCTACAACCATGGCTCCCGGCTTCATAATAGGAATGATTTCAGGCGAAAGCTTTCCTATTAATATGTCGGGAACAGCCAGTAATACTATGTCCATTTCAGGCACCGCAGTTTCCATCACTGCGATATCTTGAATCCCCAGTCCCTCGAGCCTTGCAATACCGGTCTCGCTGATTTCGCAAAAATAAGATTCATATTCTTCGCTCGTCCATAATTTTCTGCTGACACGAAATCCCATTTTCCCGCCCGCACCAATAACAATCAGTTTTTTCTTCATCGTATACTCTCCCTGTCTTGTCTCATTTGAATCATCCGATGTTTCGCCCTGTTTAACGCCGGCAGTTAAACTTTCAACGGCAAACATCTTATGTTTATATCTTTAGCATATAGAATTAATTAGCATTTGTCAACTATAAAATGTCTGTTTTTTTATATTTTTTGTTTAATTTATACTCTAAACTTTTATTTTATGCAGCCCTATTAGAATAAACATCATATCTTTAAAGAAACGTAGGGGATTTTATACTATAGGAATATTTCCTCGTATGATAAAAAGCGCAGCCGGCAAGCAGCATCTGTTTATCATGCTGTTTGCCGGCTGCGCTTTGATAACGCTCCGTCATTTCTTCTTTTTTGGCCGTTTATGCATCAGAAATCAATTCTTCTTCCCTCTTCGGCGGACTGGTAGGCGGCATAGATAACCTTGGTGGTTTCATAAGCCAGGCTGAATCCGGAAGCCGGGGCGCGGTCATAAGCCACAGCCTCCATGAAATCCTGGAGTTCGCCCATGTAGCCCCGGATAATTTCATCGTTCACAAACGCTTTGTTCCATCCCAGCTTAGCCGGAAGCATCTCGGATATTTCCACATCCTCAAGTCCGTCTTCGTCCAGGAAATAGGTATTCAACAGATCGGTAGGAGTGATATTGCAATTTAAAGCAGTGTTATTTCCATAGATCTCTATGTAGTTTTTCGTGCCTCCGAGAACGGTATCGCTGGCTATACACAAAGCTTTCGTCCCATCGGAGAACGTCACGCTGATTACACCGTAATCCTCCACATCTTCGGGCTGTGCCGCAATATGGCGGTGTTCATCCCCAGTCAGGCACCGGGTGGCACAGCCCACGTCACAGCTCACGCTCTGAACCGTGATCTCCTCATTTCGGGCCGCGGCCTCCTGCTGCTTGAGCCAGAGCATACCGCCCATCGGATGGGTTCCGGT
Organism: [Clostridium] symbiosum ATCC 14940; assembly: GCF_000466485.1. Classification (GTDB taxonomy): domain Bacteria; phylum Bacillota; class Clostridia; order Lachnospirales; family Lachnospiraceae; genus Otoolea; species Otoolea symbiosa. The sequence continues at coordinate 21,773 of NZ_KE992910.1, forward strand.
ACGCATCAGAGTGCCGCCGCCCGTCTTATTCCATTTGCCTGCCACCGGACTGCTGGAGCCTTTCAGGCTCTCCTCGCCCTTCATAAAAAGCAGCTTTGTCTTTTTAGCCCGGATGATCTCAGCGGCCTTCTGCACCGGTGTGGCATAAACGAAGTTTTCTGCATACATGAACTTCTTACCGGTCTTTTCCACCACCTCTTTCAGGCGGTCCATCTCGGCCAGGCACTGGCTAAGCATCTCACTCTTCGGTACCGTAACTCCGATATTCTCCTGTCCCGGCCGGCCGAAGTATCCGGTCAGAGGCTTTTCGCAGATAACATGCTTGCCTGCCTCCATGGCCTCGATAGCGATGGATGTATGCAAAAAAGGCGGAAGTACGATATCAATCACTTCAATTTCAGGATCCTCCAACAGCAGACGGTAATCGCTGACCGCCTGTTCATAGCCGTAGCGCTCCTTCACCTTTTCCGCAAGCGGGAGATTCAGATCACAGACAGTCTTTAGCCGGACAGAAACGCCGTTCACCTTCTCGTAGCCGTTACCATGCAGATAGGCGGCGTAGCCCGCACCTACGGTTCCAATTACTACAGTTTTTGTTTGACCACAACTCATAACTTTTCCCTCCTGTCAGCTGATAAATACCTCTCTTAATAAAATAAGGTTTTCGTCTTTTTCTTGCTGTTTTTATTAACCTTTGATATTATTAAGATAGCACAGGACGGGAGGTGGAACAATTGCGTTCCCCGCCTTTATTCATAACATTTCAGTTATGTATTTATAGTAAACGACAAAAAAATTGCCGTTTACTATAAGCCTCCGGGGGGATGTACACGATTTTTGCAAGGAAGCTTCTGCGTTTACACGCAGCAAAAATCGGCACAGGAAACGTCATAAGGAAAAGATTTATGACGTTTCCTATAATTTATATTGCGCATGAAAGGAGGACAGGCTTTCTGCCTGCAGCATATTATGACTCTTCGTCAATTACAGCATTTCGAGAATCTGGCCCGAACCCAGCACTATCAGCGTTCTGCCGAGCTGCTGGGAATCAGCCAGCCGGCTCTCAGCCGCTCAATCAGTTCCCTGGAGCTTGAACTTGGCGCTCCTCTCTTTGAAAAACAGGGCCGGAATGTGGTCTTGAACCGTTTCGGACGTGTTTTTGCAGAACATATTTTTACCGCCATACATGAAATTGACACCGGTGCCGCTCATCTCCGGGATATGACCGATCCCCGGAAAGGCGTAATCGAAATGTCGCTGAACTATGCAACCTCCAACATTTATCTCCCCCGCATATTGCGCGCCTACATGGCCGGACGAAATCAGGATGAACTGACCTTCCAGTTCCGGCAGTCCAACACCCCGGCCATTTTAACCGATGTGCGGGAAGGTATCAGTGAACTTGGTCTATGTTCCTATATGGAGGATCAGCCTGAGATCCTGCTTTACCCGGTGGTCCGCTGCCCGCTTCTCCTGCTGGCTCCTCCGGGACATGCTCTGGCCCGCAGAGAGCAGGCGTCACTCCAGGAAATCAGCCGGTACCCAATGATTTTTTCAGTCGATAAGACTCACTATATCGAAAACCTGCTCCATTCTCAGGGCTTGGATCCCATCATCGCCTGCCGTATGTGGGAGGATCGCTCCATCGCCAATCTGGTCGCCTGCGGCTTTGGCCTGTCCGTTCTTCCCTACGATCCACAACTGGAGGCCTGCGGTATCGTATGGGTTCCCATCAGTGACTCCTGTGCCTACCGTGAATTCTATCTGGCGGTATCGCGCACCCGCCCGCTCTCCGTCCATGCACGCGATTTCTGCCGTTTTATGCTGAATGACGCCGTACAAAGCGGGGCGCTGAAGCAGATGCCTTTCCATATTTAACCGTACGAAAAGGCGCATCCGGAGTATTCAGGCGTTCGTCACAGCCGTCACCGCAGTGTTCTTACTATTTGCCGTGCATTCAAAAACCAGGCATCCTCCGGATTAACATACAGGATATGGTTAATTTTCCCAAGCAGCGACATCCTGTACCTCTGGATTCCGGCTTCCCCAAGGGGCAGAAATCTGGTATCATGAATTGCTTCCAGATGAGAACGAAGTCCAAAACGCCCGCAATAATGAAGCTCCTGCCGAAGCCGCCTCCGGTACTCCTTCGATAGCTGGGGCTTCTGGTTTACCACAATCCCCGTAACCTCCTGTCTCTGATGACAGGATACCGCCTTTGTTTTCTTCGTATTCAGCTCAAATCCCATAGCCTTTAGAAATCCGCCGGCTTTGCGTATCACTGTATCTGCATCGAACTCACCTGAAAATGACATATCGTCGCAATACCGGCTGTAGCGGATCCCCTTCTCCCCGCACCAGGCTCCCATATATGTGTCAAACGGCTTCATTACAAGATTGGATATTGCGGCGGATGTCGGCGCTCCCTGGGGCAGATAATCACGGTAACAGCACAGATAAGTCAGAATCGTTCCCACCGACGGCGGAAAATAGATGGTTGGAAATGCCTGTTGATATACCTGACTGAACAGGATATTTTCAAAAAAATCTTTAATATCCAGCTTCAGAAGCAGCTTAGCCCCGCTGTGCGGCCGGGCATTGAGCCGTATTCCCGCCCCCTTATGGTATGCCGTTGCATATGGGGAGACCGGCATCTGATCAAGAATATTGTGCAGGATATTGCGCTGAATCTTTTTTAAAAGAGGATCGGGTACCAGAAGACGGCGGATGCTCCCATCCCTCTTCCTGATCTCAGCCGGATGATAATGCTTTTCTATATGATTACTGACAGCATAAAGGCAGGCCAGCTGCTCCCCGTCCTCCCTGTCAGTCCTGCCAAGCAGACGCAATGATAAGAGAAATTCCCTGCTCTGCTCCGGCGTACAATATTTCCATAGTCCTGTATTTTCCATACAATCTCTCCCATGCAGGAACCATACTTAAAAAGATTCTTCAATATGCGAAGATGTACCGGACTGTGGCAAAGCCACAGAAAGCACACAAAGTGTGCGGCGTACCTTGCAGCAAATTGAAGTCTGCAGGCCCTGCCTGCGTCTGACTTTGATAACCGCCGGCGGCGACTCGCCGCCGGCCCAAAGCGGATGCTTTGGCTGCGCTATGGTTCCTGCTGTTTGATGTAATGCCAATATCACTATACTAGCATATCTGCTCCGGATTGCAAGAAAAAAGTATGAACTGCCGGTTATTAATTATAAAACTGCCGAAGTCACAACGCCTATCACAAATAAAGGCAGGGAGAATACAAGCACCGCCGGAACGGTCGAGTCCCATATATGATCGTGTTGTCCATCCGGATTCAGCCCTGATGTCGGTCCCAATGTCCCGTCAGATGCCGGAGAACACACGTCACCAACCGCTGCCGCCACCCCGATCAGACTCGCCGTGCCCAGGGCAGTATAACCAAGTGTCATACACATAGGCACATAGATGGCAGAGAGGATGGGAACGGTTCCGAAGCAGGTTCCGGTTCCCATAACGATAGTGAAACCAATCAGAATCAGCACGGCGGACGCTATAAATTTCGATGCAGACAGCACATTTGCAGAAACTGCAACCAAATTTTCGATTCCGTGCGTTGCCACAATCACCTCGGAAAAGCCGCTGGCCGCTAACATAATAAAAGAAATCCAGCCAATCATTGCTATTCCGCTGTTAATAGTTTCGTCAAGCTCCGAATATTTAAAGCAGCCCGTAACCACCATAATCAACAGCCCTACAAGGCCTCCTATTACAAGAGAATTGAAAATCAGCTGAATAATAAAGGTAGATAAAGCGGCAAGGATTGCGCCGATATGCCGCCTATTCAAAACATTTTTTCCCTCCACTTTATTTCCTGCATCAGCTCCCGCTATAATAATCTCCTTATACTCCCTCGGTTTTCTGTACAACACCAGAACAGCAAACAGCAGACCAAGCAGCATTCCAATACCGGCCGGAAATATCATTGCTTTCCAAATCTCCATTGTCTCCATCGGCATTCCGTATTTCGTCATATTGCCGGCAATCAGATGATGGAAAATCAATCCGTACCCCACAGGCAGAAACAGATATGGCGCTCTGTTCCCCCAGCAGAGTGCACAGGCAACTGCTCGCCTGTCAATCTTCATACGATTCATCATATAGATAAGCGGCGGGATTAAAATCGGCATAAAAGCAATATTGACAGGAATTATTGTACCGGACAAACTGGAGATACCTGCAATGACAGCGATAAACAAAAATTTTTTTCCCTCAAAAACACGCTGCATCCCATCCGATAAAATTGACATTAACCCCGTTTTTGCAATTCCTACTGCGATAGCCCCCAAAAGGATATATGACAATGCTGTCTCTGAGTTTCCGGCCATCCCATTCATGAATATAGTCATAGTTTGATCAATCGGCATCCCGGCAGCAATCCCTCCCACCATGGATGAAATGATAAGGACTAACAGAACATTCAGCTTTAACAGGCAAAGCACACACATCAGTATGACAGAAATAACGACTGGATTTCTGATAATATCTAACATAGTTCCCCTCCTAATACCAGGCCCATAAGAGCCTGCCCCATAAGTTTTAAGTTTATTTTGCCCCGACTCTAATGACCCCATTTACCGCGTCGAGAGTTACAAGGTCCCCGTCCTTGATTTCACTGAAGAATTCCGGATCCACTTTATGGACCATCGGAATTTCCATTGCTACCGCCGCCGTCACCAGCACCGTGT
>NZ_KE992911.1 GCF_000466485.1 [Clostridium] symbiosum ATCC 14940
CCGTACCGGCGGCGTCCTCACCTGCTTAACTAAAACTCCATATGCTTTAGCAGCTGCCCAAATGAACTGTTATGTAAATTATAAAATAAATATAAAACATCCAGAACAAACTTGACAAAGAAGAGAAAAGAAAATATAATAACAACGTAACATGATTTAATAATTATGTAATATTTGGAAAGAAAACCTTAATAAACAGAAAGGTTTTCGTGATAATTTAATTGAACACAGCAAATAACAGTCAAGGGGATTTTGGATGAATATAAATAAAAGCATTAAGTGCATTAAGTTTTTTGGAATGATGTGTATCTGTGGTATGTTCACCGCAGCAGGAACACAGACGGTTCTTGCCGGACCGGCTGACGGATTTGAAGCAGAGATGGTGGCCAAAGTGGAAGCAGCCGATATTTCCATCTACGCGGAAGAGAACGAAGGCTCAGAAGTAGTGGCTATGGCTCAGAAGGGCGGAATCTATGATGTGGTGGAAAGCGGTTCCGACGGTTGGGTCAGAGTTACGGCCGGAGATAAAGAAGGTTATCTTAAGACTGACGGAATTACACTGGAGGAAGCCGATGAGGCGGCGGAAGCGGCGCAGCAGGCTCAGGAGACACAGACTTCTAAAAGGCAGCAGGTTGTGGATTATGCACTTCAGTTCGTAGGCGGACGTTACAAATACGGCGGCAGCGATCCGCATACCGGAGTTGACTGCTCGGGCTTCACAAGATACGTAATGCAGAATGGAGCAGGCGTCAGCCTTAACCGGTCTTCCGGTTCCCAGGCAGCACAGGGAGTCAGCATCAGCGCGGCACAGATGCAGCCGGGAGATCTTATTTTCTACGGAAATGGAAAAAGGATTAACCATGTGGCTCTTTACATAGGAAACGGACAGATTGTACATGCGTCTACAGAACGTACCGGAATCAAGATTTCCAATTGGAATTACCGCGCACCTGTCAAAATTGTCAGTGTGCTTGGTTAAAGGATAATATATAAAAAGCGCAGCTGCGGCATAAACACCGCAGCTGTGTTTTTTTTGAAAAAAATTGTAAACGGACAGGGTGCATATTTTAATTAATCATCAGCCATACTATCGTTGTAACAAAAAATCGTTTGGAGGTAACAAATATGTCAAGCAAAAACAGTTACAATGATATGGACAACAACAGCAGCAAAAACAGTTCTCAGAACAGCAGCCAGAACAGCAGCCAGAACAACAGCCAGAACAGCTCAAGGAACAGCTCTCAGAACAACAGCCAGAACAGTTCTCAGAACAGCTCCAGAAACAGCAGCCAGAACAGTTCTAAGAACTACAGCCAGAACAATTCCAGCAACTGTGACAGAAACAATTTCTAATTGTAAAAACTGGCAGGCATAAAGCCAAAAGAGGGTATTCCTCTGCGGGGATAAAGTTTCCCGGGAGAGGAATACCCTTTTTGTTATTGTACCGTGTGAACAGCAATAAAAAACAGATGGGGAAGGCACAAGTCTGTCCTCAGGGAATATAATACAGTAAAAGGGACAGGAGGTACAATATGTACAAAACAATTCCGATTCAGTATCTTGATCAATGGCTGGAACAGGGATATAATGGCAGGATCATTGATTTGAGAAGTCCCTCCTCTTACTGTCAGGGCCACATAAGCGGTGCGGAAAACTATCCATTTGATGAACTTATGGATGATCCGGATCTGTTAGACGGCAGCTGCCCACTGCTGTTTTACTGTACAAGGGGAAGCGAGAGCATGCTGGTCTGCAATCTGTATTACAGGAAGGGATATCAGGTTGTCAACGTGGCCAATGGTCTCCGCTTTTACCGGGGAAAATACCTGACGGACGATTGACCGGGATTTAAACGGCGTTTAGACGGCAAATGACAGGGAAAAGGACATTGACAGGAGCAATTAGGTAAATTAGAATAGTAATATTAAGGGCAGCTTTCAAAAGGCGGCGTTTCCTGTAGAGGTGACGTATGAACGGACCGGACAGTTGCTTTTAAGAAACATTAAAAATACGGATGCAGAAAGAAAGAGGACACAGTTTGGAGCGATATGAACTGATAGCCCCCTGCCATTTTGGGCTGGAGGCTGTTTTAAAGAAAGAAATAACTGATTTGGGATATGAGATTACAGAGGTAGAGAACGGACGCGTCAGCTTTGAGGGTGATGCCGAGGCAATCTGCCGTGCCAATATATTCTTAAGAACAGCCGAGAGGGTTTTGTTAAAAATAGGAAGTTTCCAGGCTGTGACTTTCGATGAACTGTTCGAGCGTACCAGGGAAATCCCCTGGGAAAAGTATCTTCCGAGGGATGCCAAATGCTGGGTTAAGAAAGCATCCTCCATCAACAGTAAACTTTTCAGCCCTTCCGATATCCAAAGAATTATGAAAAAGGCCATTGCCCGGCGCATGCAGGCTGAATTTGATCTCGAGCGGATGCCTGAAACGGGCAGTGAATATCCGCTGCGTGTTTTTTTCTATAAAGATCAGGTTACGGTAGCTATCGATACCAGCGGCGATTCCCTTCATAAGAGAGGTTACAGACAGCAGGCGAGCAAGGCCCCGATTACAGAGACACTGGCTGCTGCGCTGATTATGCTGACACCTTGGAAGAAAGACAGAATCCTTGTGGATCCTTTTTGCGGGAGCGGCACATTTCCGATAGAAGCGGCGATGATAGCGGCAGGGATTGCTCCCGGGCTGAACCGATCTTTTCTGTCGGAGAACTGGAAAAACCTGATACCGAGAAAATGCTGGTATGACGCCATCGACGAAGCCTCGGAGATGGTGGACGATACGGGCACAGTGGATATTCAGGGATATGATATAGACGCAGAAGTGATAAAGGCCGCAAGAGAGAATGCGAAGAGGGCCGGAGTGGACCATATGATACATTTCCAGCAAAGGCCTTTGTCAGATTTGAGTCATCCGAAAAAATACGGATTTATCATCTCTAACCCTCCGTATGGGGAGCGTCTGGAAGACAAGAAGGCTCTTCCTGCCCTGTACAGGCAGATTGGAGAGCGGTACGAAGCGCTTGATTCCTGGTCCATGTACCTGATAACCGCTTATGAAGAGGCGGAGAAATATATTGGAAAAAAAGCGGACAAAAACAGGAAAATTTATAACGGAATGATAAAGACATACTATTATCAGTTTATGGGGCCGAGACCACCAAAAAGAAAAGCAGGGGAGACAGTTGAGGCGTAGACGTTTATATATAGTTTTGCTGGTTCTGCTGTTCGTCTGTATCGCGGCTAAGAACCAGTCTCTTTTCACCCGTGAGCAGGTGAAGAAAGGGAAGGAACCGGGAACCTTTAACGGCGGCTGGTATTCCCTCATATCGAAAGAAGTGAATGACAAGAGGATCAAACTGAAAATTGACGGACGGAAAGTTAAGGCGAAAAAGGCCTCCGTTATTATGACAGACGAGGGGGAATTCATGGTTCCGGTCAGCTTTTTACCGGATTATTTTTCATGTGCAGCCAGGATTTATGACAATTCCAGACTGGTTATGGAAAGGAATACCATCTATGCGGAGATGAAAGAAGGAGAGTCCCGGATGACGCTGAACGGTGCGCCGGTAACTCTGAAGACAGGACTTTTAAGAGAGGATAACATCCTGTATGTGCCTCTGGAGGCCGTCGAGAAGGCTCTTTCCTATACAGGCGAGTGGGATGTGGAGGAGAATACGCTAGAGCTTACTTTTGCAGGCAGCGAAGAGAGAAGCATTCCATACGCTTATGATTACCGGGATACGGGCCGTGCGCCAAGAGTTAAGAACCAGGGAAGCTTCGGCACCTGCTGGGCATTTGCTTCAGTCATGGCGTTGGAAAGCAGGCTGCTTCCGGAAGAAGATTTAAGCTTTTCCGAAGATCATATGTCCATCCGGAACAGTTTTCATATGAAACAGAATGACGGCGGCGAATATACGATGTCCATGGCCTATCTTCTTGCATGGCAGGGTCCGGTTTATGAAAAGGACGACGTATACGGCGATGAGTATTCCCCGCCCGGACTTAAGCCGGTCCGGCATGTTCAGGAGATTCAGATTATACCAAGCAAAGATTATGAGGCAATCAAGAGGGCGGTATATCTTTACGGAGGAGTACAAAGCTCCCTCTATACTTCCATGGTGACAGGCCAGAGTGACTCGCGCTATTATAATAAGGAACAGGGCGCTTACTGCTATATCGGAACAGCCAAACCCAATCACGACATAGTGATTATCGGATGGGATGATAATTACCCGAAAGAAAATTTCAATCTGGACCTGGAAGGTGACGGGGCGTTTATCTGCGCCAACAGCTGGGGAGGCGAATTCGGGGATGAGGGATATTTCTATGTATCCTACTATGATACGAACATTGGAATACATAATATCCTGTATTCCAGAGTTGATAATACCGATAACTATGATAAGATTTATCAGAGTGATTTGTGCGGCTGGGTAGGCCAGCTGGGCTATGGCAAGGAGAATGCTTATTTTGCCAATATCTATACGGCAGGTGAAGGAGAAGAACTGGCGGCAGCCGGTTTTTATGCTACAGGTCAGGATACGGAATATGAAGTATATACGGTAACGGATGTGGAAGGCAGCGCCCAATTCGGCAGGCGGATCCTGGCAGCCTCCGGAACACTGAAAAACGCCGGATTTTATACGATAGATTTTCGCAAACCGGTGGAACTTCCGGACGGTAAAAAATTTGCTGTTATTGTCAGCATCAACACGCCCGGCTCCGTTCATCCGGTGGCAATAGAATATAATTCACCCGATAAAAATCTTCGCGTTGATCTCAGTGACGGCGAAGGATATATCAGTTTTAAAGGCACCTCCTGGGAACGGGTGGAGGAGGAACAGAAATGCAATGTATGTCTCAAAGCATACACGAGAAAAACAGAGGATACGGAAAATGAAGGATAAAGTGATATTTGCAACAGGAAATACTGGAAAAATGAAGGAAGTACGCCTGATTCTGGCTGATTTGGGGAAGGAGATCCTTTCCATGGGTGAGGCCGGATTTAAAGGCGATATCGAGGAAAATGGAACGACATTTGCGGAAAATGCGGAGATTAAGGCGCGGGCTGTCTGGGAACAGACGGGAGGAACCGTTCTTGCGGATGACTCAGGTCTTGTCATAGATTATCTGAACGGAGAGCCGGGAGTGTATTCAGCCAGGTATCTGGAGAATGAACCCTACTCCGTAAAGAACCGGGTGCTGATCCGGAGGATGGAAGGCGCGGACGGAGCTAAAAGAAGCGCCCGTTTTGTATGCAATATTGCCGCTGTTCTCCCTGACGGAAAAGTCCTTCACACGCAGGCGGTCATGGAGGGGCTGATAGCCAGGGAACCTGCCGGAGACGGGGGATTCGGCTATGATCCGATCCTGTATCTGCCGGAGTACGGAAAAACTTCCGCTGAACTTACAATTGATGAAAAGAATAAAATCAGCCATCGCGGTAAAGCACTGGAAAGGATGAAAGAAGCGCTGAAAGCGGCTTTGGAGGGAAACGATGAAGATATTAATCGTAAGTGACACACATCGCAGGGACGGTAACCTGCAGACTGTAATTGAAAAGACGGCTCCTTTTGATATGCTGATCCATCTGGGAGATGCGGAAGGGAGCGAGGACAGGATCGAAACATGGTGCCGCGAGCAGAACGAGAACTGCCAGGTTCATATGATTCTGGGGAATAATGACTTTTTTTCCAATCTGGAGAGGGAAAAGGAGATTTCCATTGGAGATTATAGGGCTTTTTTGACTCACGGACACTTTTACAGCGTGTCGGTGGGGACGGAGCGTCTGGCGGATGAGGCGAGGGACCGTAAGGTACAGATTGCCATGTTCGGCCACACCCATAAGCCGTGTCTCGATATACGGAGCGACCTGACAATCCTGAATCCGGGCAGCCTGTCTTTCCCGCGTCAGGACGGAAGAAAGCCCAGCTATATGATTATGGAGCTGGACGGGGAGGGGAAAGCCCACTATACGGTTAATTATCTGTAAGCACATCAGAATGCAGCCGGACAGCAGAAAAAATTGTATTAATTTCATATAAAATAACTTTTTCAAAGACACAATTTATTGTATAAAACGGTTGACAACTGAATCCGCATAGTATATAATTATCCATGCATTGCAGAACAGAGAACCTCTGCCGTGCATATCCGGGGTGTGGCTCAGCTTGGCTAGAGCGCCTGGTTTGGGACCAGGAGGTCGCAGGTTCGAATCCTGTCACCCCGATTTGACAACTCAATATTGTAATTGCATTACGCGGGTGTAGTTCAATGGTAGAACACTAGCCTTCCAAGCTAGATACGTGGGTTCGATTCCCATCACCCGCTGTTTTTGTTACCCTGATATGTTCTGCGCTGCATTTTCTGCTGCATGATACGTACGGTTTTAGTCTTTTATATGAAAGCTAAGAAAGAAAAAATGAATTATGGATAATTATTTTATCCATTAAGAATAATAAAAACTGGCGGCCGGTTGTTCGGCCGCCGGTTTTTTTGTTGATGACGGTGACCTGTGCGCAGATCGTGCAGGTAATCGTTGAAGGCAGTGGAATTTTTAGAATTCCACTCTTTTTTTGCAATTAGCCCAGAACCTGTGCGGATTATTGGTGAAAGTTATGGAAAATAGACAAAGCCGTATATTGACAATGGCAAAAGTTTATGATAATATCTAAAAAGAAAACATTTTAAGTAAATGTTTTCCTATAAAAATTAGGAGGTTTTCTACATGAAAAAAGCACTTTCTCTTCTTTTGGCGCTTGCCCTTTCACTTTCCTGTACGGCGTGTTCAGGGGACAGCAAAACGCAGGGCGGCAAGGCAGACAATGGCAGTACAGCCGCAGCTTCGGCCGGCAAAAGCGGCGAAGCGGAAAATGGTACACCGCAGTACAGCGTCACATTCCTCTGTATGACCCTGGGCGATATGTCCTTTGCCGATTCCGGTAAGCGCGGCCTTGATATGCTGGAGGAAAAGTACGGATTTAAAACCAAGGCCGTGGAGGCCGGAACCGATTCATCGAAATATGAGTCTTATGTTATTGATGTTTGTGAGGGCGAGCCTGACTTTGTTCTTTCTACCAGTGAATTTCAGGAGGAAGTGGAGAGAGCGGCAATAGATTATCCCGACATCCGATTTATCATTTTCGATGTGAGCCGTGATGTGGAAGTGAAATCTGATAATATATTATACATAGCATATGCCCAGAATGAGGGTTCTTATCTGGTAGGCATGATTGCGGCAGCCATGAGCAAGAACGGAGTCATCGGTACGGTGGGCGGCGTTCAGAACCCGGTAATCTGTGACTTTATCACCGGATATGCGGAAGGCGCCAGAGCTTATAACCCTGATATAAAGGTTATTACCTCCTGGGTGGGGAATTGGACGGATTCAGCCAAGATGCTGGAGCTGTGTTCCCAGCAGAACAGTACTTATGGAGCGGATGTATTCTTCCCGGTGGCCGGCGGCGCCAGCCTGGGAGCCTTTGAGGCGGCTCTTAAAACTCCCGGAACGTGGAGCATCGGCGTGGATTCTGATCAGCATGCAATTTTTGAGGCAACCGGAAATGCTTATGCGGATGTAATTGTAACCTCCATGCTCAAGCAGGTGGACAAGAGCTTTGTCAGCGTATTTGAGGATTATCTCGGCGGAGAAGATTACTGGGGGACGGTAAGAGTCCTGGGCGTTAAAGCAGGCGGCGTTGACTATGTCAATGACGAAATGCTGAAAGAGAATGCCCCGGCCGAGTTGATAGCCCAGGTGGAAGAGGCAAAGCAGAAGATTATTGACGGAGAACTGACAGTAAAAGGATATAAAGATTTTGCCAACGAGGAAGAGTATAACGCATATATTAATACGTTTGCTCCGTAAGCGGCAGAGACTGGTTTATCATACATACGGGAAGAGCAGCCGGTCCCGGCTGTTCTTCCTCATGACTGGGGGTACGTAATATATGGAAATGCTCCGAATGGATCACATCACTAAAATTTATCCAAACGGATTTGTAGCCAACAAGGATGTAACCTTTGCGGTTAATGAGGGAGAAATTCACAGTCTGGTCGGTGAGAACGGAGCAGGGAAGACCACACTGATGAAAATACTGTTTGGAATGGAAGACAAGCAGGGCGGAGATATTTTTATCCGTGAACAGAAGGTTAAAATAACAAGTCCGCTTGATGCAATTTCCAAAGGGGTCGGCATGGTTCATCAGCATTTTATGTTGTTAAATTCACTGACCGTGGCAGAGAATGTTGTACTGGGTATAGAGCCGATGAAAAACGGCCTGTTTGACTTTGAGGAAGCAGTTGTCATGACACAGAAGATTGCCGATAAATATAATTTTGCTCTGGATGCCCGTACCAGGGTTAAGGATTTAAGCGTTGGGCAGATGCAGAAGGTGGAGATTTTAAAGGCGCTGATAAAAGGGGCCAGAGTACTAATCCTGGACGAGCCTACAGCCGTTCTGACGCCTCAGGAGACGGAGGAATTATTTGAACAGCTTTTGCTGCTGCGAGGGGATGGCCACGCTATCATTTTTATCTCACACAAGCTGGAAGAAGTAATGCGTCTTTGCAGCCGTGTTACGGTGCTGCGCCATGGATACAGCCAGGGGACCTATGATGTGAAGGATCTGACCGAAGCAAAAATTTCCCGGCTGATGGTTGGGAGGGATGTAGTCCTCAAAATGGAGAAGGAAGATCCGAAGAACGGTAAAGTGCTGGTGGATGTTAAAAATCTTGTCGTGGCAGATCAGGGAGGCCGGCGGCTGATTGATGATATGTCTTTTTCCATACGTGAGGGGGAGGTTGTGGGCATTGCCGGTGTGGAGGGCAACGGCCAGAGCGAGCTTTCTGAGGTTCTCAGCGGAATGAAGTCGTATTCTCAGGGGACTGTGGTAATCAACGGAATGAACATTCATGGCAAAAGTGTACGGGAAATCCGGGAAAACGGACTGGCACATATTTCAGAGGACAGGATGGTCTTCGGATGTGCGGGCACCCTCTCTATTAAGGAGAATATTATAGCCGACCGCTTCCGCAAAAAAGAGCTCAGAAACAGTATCTTCCTGAATGAGAAGAAGATTAATCAAGAGGTTGACGGATATATCCGTGAATTCGAGATCGCTTGTGATGATCGGGATCAGCCGGTTCGGATGCTCTCGGGGGGGAATATTCAAAAGGTGGTGGTAGCCAGGGAATTTACCTCCGGCGCCAACGTGATTCTGGCCAATCAGCCCACGCGCGGAATTGATGTGGGAACGGCGGAAATGATTCGGAAAACACTGCTGCGCAAAGTCAGGGAGGAAAACGTGGGAGCGCTTCTTGTATCTGCGGATTTGAATGAGGTGCTGGAGGTCAGCGACCGGCTCTTTGTAATGCGGAAGGGCAAAATAGTAGCGGCCTTTCCCAGAGCCAACCAGGTCAGTGAAGAAGAGCTGGGAGAGTATATGCTGGGACTGAAGGTTATGACGAATGAAGAAATGGCGGGCGTGATATGAAAACTGCGAGAAAAATAGAATCATTTTTTGGAGTATTCCGCGTTATCATTGCGGTTTTGATAGCATATATGATTTCGCTGATCGCACTGACTGTGATCAGTGATGAGCCGGTAATGGCGATCCGGCAGTTTATCGTCGGGCCGTTTTCTACAATCCGGCGGTTCGGGGATATGGTGGCGCTGGCTACACTGTTCACATTTACAGGGCTTTGCATGTGTTTTATGTATGCCGTGAATAAGTTCAATCTGTCGGCAGAGGGGATCGTTATCATTTCCGGCTGTATGACCACTTATCTGGGCATACAGCTCCAGGGAATTCCCAAGGGAATCCTGCTTCCCGTTCTGCTGCTGACCTCCATCCTGATTGGGATGGCGGCAGCTGCTATCCCGGCTGTTTTAAATGCCAGGTTCGACGCCCATGTGGTCGTGGTATCGCTGATGCTGAATTACATATTATTCTACCTGTCTCAATTCATTTTGAAGTATGGTATGAAAGACGTCTCCATGCCGAGCCTCGCTTCTCTCAAATATCCGGAAGAGCTGAAACTGGCCGTTCTTGTCCCGAAAACGGAGATTCATGCCGGCCTGATTATTGCGGCAGTCTGCGTGGTTCTGGTTGTGATTGCCATCTATAAAACACCTTTTGGCTATGCAATGCGCACTGTGGGCAGCAACCCGAATTTTGCAAAGTACGCCGGAATCAGCGTGACGGACACGGTCGTGGCGGCGCAGATCATCGGAGGCGCCTTCGCAGGACTGGGCGGGGCCGTGGAAATATTAGGGCGTTATGAACGCTTCCGCTGGCTGGAAATGCCGAACTACGGATTTGACGGCCTGATCGTGGCTGTTATGGCCCACCGCAATCCGGCGTTAGTTCCAGTTGGCGCGCTGCTGCTGGCATACATCCGGACCGGGGCTGATATCGTAACACGCACCACGGACATTCCGGCGGAATTTGTCTCAATTGTGCAGGGAATTATAATTCTTTTGATTGCAGCCGAGATGTTCCTGTCCGGTTTAAAACGCCGTATGATATTTAAATCGGCCAGGGAATCCCTGGAAAATACGGAAAAACAGCAGGAGGCGGTAAAGGCATGATAATGGCAGGAAAGGAGAATACCGTATTTGTACGGTTTGGTGACAGGTTATGGATGTAGAGTTAATTATAACGTTTTGCTTTTCATTGCTGCGTCTGGCAACTCCCATTGTCTATGCGGCCCTGGCGGCGTCCGTCTGCTATAAGGCCAGTGTGGACAATATGGCTATTGAGAGTATGATGCTGTGGGCAGCCCTGGCGGGAGTTATTGTCAGCGGCGCTTCAAAGAGCGCCGTGGTGGGCTTTGGGGCTGCAATCCTGGCGGGGATTCTGGTTGGATTGATTATCAGCTATGCCTCTTTTACCGGTAAGGCGGATTTGTATCTGACCAACATTGCGATGAACCTGGCGGCTGCGGGAGGCACCGTATTTGTGTTGTTTCTTGCCAGCGGGGACAAGTCCAACTCAGCCGGAAGTATCCAGAGTATGGTGCTGCCGGTGGTGAACCTTCCGTTCATCAAAGACATTCCTGTCCTGGGACGGATTGTATCAGGACATAACATTTTAACATACGGCGCTTTTGCAGCTGCATTTTTAGTGAATTTCTTTATATATAAAACGAGGCTCGGACTCCGTCTTCGTTCTGTCGGGGAGAATCCTCAGGCCGCGGAGTCGGTGGGGATCTCCGCTACGAAAATACGATATATTGCTTTTATGATTTCCGGCGCTCTGGCCGGTGTCGGAGGGGCATATATGTCTATGGGCTATATGTCTGCTTTTGTCCGGAACATGGTGGCCGGGCGTGGTTTTATCGGTTTGTCTGCCAGCAATATGGTGGCCGGATCGCCTCTGGGAGTGTTGGTTTCTTCGTTCATTTTCGGCAGTGCCGACGTATTTGCCAACATTCTTCAGATGACATCGGCCCCGGCAGATTTAGTTCTTATGCTGCCATATGCGATTACAATCCTGGGCCTGGTGGTTATATCGATCGTGCGCAGGCGTCGTGAGAAAAAAATACAAAAAGCGGCGATCCGCTGAATATTAGGAGAGATAGATTAATGAAGAAGCATTCTGTAATTATTGACTGTGACACCGGAACTGATGACGCTGTTGCAATTATTGCCGCACTCGGCAGTGAAGAACTGGATATCAGGGCGATTACCACTGTCTGCGGTAATGTGGATCTGGCGTACACCGCGGCAAATACTTTGAATCTGGTGCGCATGCTGGGGTTTGATACTCCGGTTGCCAGGGGGGCTGAGAGGCCGCTGCTGCGGGACATTACTCAGCTTAGAGCGTCGGACAAGGAGGCTCCGGGAGGTTTTGGAACCCACGGTCAGACCGGCATGGGGAATGTGCGGCTGATGGAAAGCAGCGATTCTTTTTATGAAAAGAATGCGGTAGAAACCATTTATGAGCAGGCAGTACAATGCAAAGGGGAACTGGAGATTATCGCTCTCGGGCCTCAGACGAACCTGGCCCTGGCGCTCAATGTCTATCCGGAGCTGAAGCGGATGATTAAATGCATTTATTTTATGGGCGGAGCCGTGGAAGGCGGAAATTCCAGCGCGGTGGCCGAATTTAATATATTTTTTGATCCGGAGGCGGCCAAAATTGTCTTTGGCTCCGGTATCCCCCTGGTTATGGTGGGACTGGATGTGACACTCCGGGCAGTTCTTTCTGATTCCGACTGTAATGGGATACGCGGGATCGGCACAACGGCTTCCGATATAGCGGCAGACCTGCTGGACTTTATGCGTATGCGCCGGGATGTATATAAAGGTGAGGACGTGGTCATGCATGATGCTTTGGCAGTGATGGCCATTTGCAGGCCGGAGTATCTTCGGACACATGATTACTATGTGGATGTGGAGTGTGCAGGGACATACACATACGGACACACTTATGTGCAGAAATCCACCCGCTTCAGTAATAATATGCCGAATTGCCGTGTGGCGCTGGATGTGGACTCCGGAGCGTTTGCAGCCTGGATGAAAAACTGTATCAGGCAGTGTGCGGCATCCGGAACCATGGATAAGAAGGTTCTGGAAGCGTAGAAGGGAGAGTTGATTTGCGTATTTTAAATTACGGTTCGCTGAATCTGGACTATACCTACCATGTGCAGCACATTGTAGCTCCCGGTGAAACTGTAGCTTCGTCCGGTCTGGAGGTTTTCTGCGGGGGGAAGGGGCTGAACCAGTCCATTGCGCTTGCAAAGGCCGGAGCCAGTGTGTTCCATGGAGGGATGACAGGGGAAGACGGCGATCCTTTGCTGGAGGCTTGCCGCCGAAGCGGTGTGGACTCCCGTTTTATCCGGAGGATAGAGGGCCGCAGCGGAAGTGCGGTTATACAGGTGGAGCGGGGAGGGCAGAACAGTATTGTTTTGTACGGCGGAGCGAATCAGGCCAACAAACCGGAATTTGTGGATGAGGCTCTGGCCTTTTTTGAAGAAGGAGAGTGGCTCCTGCTGCAAAATGAGGTAAATGGGCTGGATTATATGATAGAAAAGGCTCATAGCAACGGATTGAAGATTGCCCTGAATCCGTCACCTTTTCAGGAAGACATTCTGAAATGCGGTATAGAAAAGGTGTCCCTTCTCTTTTTGAATGAAGTGGAAGGAGAACAGCTTACAAAAAAGACGGAACCGGAACAGATGATAAAGATTTTGAACAGGGAATACCCTGAAACGGCGGTTGTACTCACTCTGGGAGGAGCCGGGGCGGTTTATGCGGCCGGAGGTGAGGTTTTCCTCTGTCCGGCAAGGAAAGTAGAGGCCCTGGATACAACCGGCGCAGGGGATACGTTTACCGGCTATTTTCTTGCGGCCTTGACGGATGGGAAAACTCCACGCCGGTGCCTGGAAGAGGCGGCGGCCGCGGCGGCAATCGCTGTATCACGTTTGGGGGCTTCGGCTTCCATTCCTGAGAGAAGTGAAGTGGAAAAGCTGTTGAACGATAGTCCGGTCCGGTGAAAAGCGGATTTTTACAACGGCCGGTATATTTTATTGCTTCATATCATTTACAGGCAGCGCAAGATAGAACTTCTTGCGCTGCTTGCATATTTTACCGTCTTTTTGTATACTAACAGATAAGAAAACTTGTGAAGAAAATGAGGTGAGTATCTCCATGACGATCAAGGAGTTGGCTAAGCTGGCAGATGTGTCCATCGCCACTGTATCTAAGATTATGAACAATAAGGATGAGAATATCAGTCCTGTTACCAGAGAAAAGGTGCTTCGTATAGCACAGCAGCATAATTATTCACCCTATGCCAAAGCGATCAGCAAAGCATTTCCTAAAACCCAGCTTGTCGGTGTGGTAGTTCCTGATATTTCAGATCGTCTGTATGCTTCTGTTGTGCAGTATTTAGACGGATATGCGATGGAACAGGGGTATTCCCTGGTAGTTACCAGTACGTTCGGTGACGTAAACAGGGAGGCGCTGAGTATTGACTCTCTCCTGGGAAAGCGTGTGGAATATATCCTTTTTCTGTATGGCAGAATAGAAGCGGCCAGTCAGGACAAGCTGCGGGAGCATAATACTCCGTTTTACTGCGTGCCGTTCGGGCCGGACGAACAGGATGAGGACAAACCTGTTTTAGATTTTCAGTCGGCCGCGGAGGAGGCGGTTTCCTTTTTGTCCGGTCTTGGTTTTGAAAAAATGGCAGCTGTGCTGCGTGAAAAGGACGGTCCGCTCTGCCGCATATTACACAGAAGTATGGAGCGAAATAAGATTGTTTTTGACGAAAG
This sequence comes from [Clostridium] symbiosum ATCC 14940, assembly GCF_000466485.1. Classification (GTDB taxonomy): domain Bacteria; phylum Bacillota; class Clostridia; order Lachnospirales; family Lachnospiraceae; genus Otoolea; species Otoolea symbiosa. The sequence continues at coordinate 14,290 of NZ_KE992911.1, forward strand.
CCTGATATTTGAATTCGGGGAACAGGAACCATCAGAAGTCCTGGAAATTCTGGCCAAGACTGGCGTTAAGGCGGTCGTGGTGCAGGATACGGAGATTGCAAGACTGATTTATAGCTGCGTTTATGCGCGTCATATGAACATCCCCGGCGATTTATCCGTGATATCCTTTGATTTTGGAGGGGAGGGACATACATTCCTGCCGGAGTTGTGCACACTCGTCCTCCCGCATAAGGAGCTTGCAAAGATACTTTGGGATACTGTTTTTCATATGGTTTCTACGCGGCGGGAACAGGGAATAGAGCCTGTCGGTCTGATGTTTAAGGAGGGAAAGAGTACTGCCAGAAGTACGGACCGGCACAAAGTGAAAATCTGTGTGATCGGCGGTGTGAACCTGGATGTGACATTTCTTGTGGATGAAATATTAGGAAGCACTGAGACTATGACGATTCATGAGCGAAGCATTCTTCCGGGAGGAAAGGCGGGAAATCAGGCCATCGGCGTGGCCCGCCTCGATGGCGCGGCAAGCATCATCAGCATTCTGAGCAATGATATGGATGGAAAAAACCTTTATAACAACCTTGCCGCCAATAATGTGGATGTGAGCGGAATCGGTTTCGATAATGCCGCATCAACCGGAATTGCCTATATTTTTGTGACCAAGAGCGCAGAATATCTGATTGGATATTATCAGGGGACAAGCGACAGCATCAGCAGGAAACATGTGGAAGAATGCATGGATATCCTGCTTTCTTCCGAATACTGCCTCCTGCAGAACAGTATTCCTGACGAGACACTGCTGTTTATCACCAGACTGTGCAGAAAGCATGGAATCAGGATAATCCTCAAGCCCTCCGGGTATAAAATGCTGCCTCCGGAGGTTCTTGAAGAGCTGTATATGCTGGTGCCCAACAAGACGGAACTGAACCAGATTATGCCGGGAGAAGGAAGCGTCGGTGAGAAAGCGGCAGCCCTCATTGCAGGCGGCGCCCGGTACGTGGTGGTGACACTGGGGGAAGAGGGGTGCTATTTTACCGATGGGAAGGCCGGGAAGGAATATCCGGCCATTGATGTGGAGCCAATCGATACAACCGGGGCCAGCGATGCATTTATCAGTGCGCTGGCAGTTCTGCTTGCGGAAGGAGAGTCTATCGATACGGCAATCGAGTATGCAACAATTGCCGCCGGTATCAGTACAACCCGTCTGGGTGCCCAGTCGTCTCTGCCGGACCGCTATACACTGGAAATGTACCGCAAGAAACTGATTGGACGTATTTCATAATTTATAATCCAATGCGGGTGCGGGTCAAGACGTTATACAAAAATCACCTTTCCGCTTATTATAGAGGTGTCCAAGCCGCTATCAGTGAAAGGAAAGGTGATTTATATGGCGAAGAAAGCCATTGTTTTTTAAATTATTTATTTAGTGTGAGTTAATTCCGGCAGCAGACTTAAAATTTCCGCCTCCTGTCTGATGGCTGTTTCTTCCAGGTCTTTCGCCCGGTTCAGCATCTCTCTCCGGTACGGTTCGTCAGTGATGGTCTTTACGTTAATTCTGATATTATAGACGGCTCCCAGAATTGCAGCACGCAGCAATAAGGCTCCGACCAGGGCATCAGGGCCGGCATTCCGATTTCCCTTCTCAATAGCCTCGCGGCATAGAGCCAGCGCTTTGACGGACTTTTCAGCCACCTCGAGCGGAGTTTGAACAGCAGCTTTTAAACCGTTCTGCATGGCGGCATTACGTACGGCGCTTTCCTCCTGTGTCACTTTGGGAAGGGCCAGCGCGGTTTTATATTTGCGGAAGGAATCAATATCATTCTGAATATCATCCAGCAGTGACTCACGTAATACTGCGCATTGCCGGTCCACTTCCTGAAAGCGGTGCTTTACATTCGTATATTTATTATTCGAAATGGTTTTTCTGGAAACCATTGATACAAGAGCGGCTCCATAAGCGCCGGAGAGAGCGGCTGCGCTGCCGCCTCCTGCAACGGGGAGCTCCGCACCGATTCCCCGGGCAAATTCTCCGACGGTCATATCTTTAAAATCCATATGTATTCCTTCTTTCTGTATTGGTCAAGGCAAACGGTTACAGCAGATAGGTCTCAAAAATCTGATCTGCAGAAAAGGGGCCTTCAAACAGGGATTCCAAATTGAGATATTCTCTGGCTATTTCAATCAGCATATCCAGAGACAGCATACCGATCTGACAACTGACGATAGGGATTCCGTGCTTTAATGCCAGCGCCCTGATACATTCAATGACAGTGCAGACAGAGGTTTTTTTATAATTTGTCAAATCCATTGAAACCTGGACCAAATTCCTTCCCTTCATTTCAACACCGATAGCTTTAACATAACGGAACCCTCCGCTGCTGAATCGCACACGTTTTGCAATCTCCTTTGCAATGGACAAATCGGTTGTTCCCAGATTAACATTCAGAGCAATCATAAAATCCCTGGCTCCGATGGCTGTAACTCCACCCGTCGGGTGAATTGTGTCCGGGCCGTAATCGGGTTTCCATTCAGGACTTTTCAGTTTTTCGGCCATGCCTTCGAATTCGCCCTTGCGTATTTCAGCCAGATTCGTTCTGGCAGGAGTGTTTGCGGACTTTTCGTATAGAAAGAATGGAAGATGATACTTATCGGCAGCTTCCGAGGCTATCTTGTGGGCCAGTTCGCTGCAATCCTCTATCGTACAATTACGCAGAGGGGTCAGGGGGATGACATCAACTGCCCCCATGCGCGGATGCTGGCCGTGATGTTTGGTCATATCGATCAATTCAAGGGCAGTGCCAATCGCCTCAAGCATGGCCTCATAAATCGCTTCGGGCTCACCGATCACATTAGCGCCAAACCGGTTATGATCCGGATCTCCCTGCCAGCGCAGAATCTGCACATGTTCTCTGTTGCGGAAGCAATCGAGAATCTTTTGAATTTTTTCCTGATCGCGGCCCTCACTAAAATTCGGCGCTGTTAAGATAATACGTTTCATAATTGTCTCCTTTATTCGGTTACATATTTTTATGTTATGGTTCAGACATTCATTTTATCGGGCTTATGCCAAAAACCGAGAACAAATTGCAATACGAATGCGATTAACATGGCGGCAGCGTAGACTAAGCCTACCTTTAAAGCTCCGTATTGCACAACCCATACAGGTGTCATGGCTGTCAGGATTCCACCGCCTGTCGCCCAGGCCAGCAGAGGAGAACGGGCTGCAAATACTTCCGCAGCGCCGGATTCCATTTTAGGATCGCAGGTTTTTAGCAAGAGAAGTCCGGTGGCGGTTACTCCGGCAAAGGCACCAAACAGCATTATTGAGTGTTCAAACCAGTTCTCACCAAATACGTGGCTTGAAACCCAGGTGCAGCACCAAACAAGCACGACGGCCGCCAGAAGCTGCTCGATTATTAATGGAGTTGCATATTCGACGATAACAGAAACATTAACGGAAGCCACGGCTCCGGCTACAAGAAATTCCAGTGAAATCCCCTGTATGTGGCTCATTGTGGGCTTATCCACAATATCAGCCCATTTTGTGCGGTTTAGCAGAAGCTGAACCAGTAAGCCGGCAAGCATGGCTGCGGTAAACCAGGCCATTGTGAAATGCAACCAGAGCTTTAGGGCTTTGCTAATCAGCCAGCCGAGTAATACGGCGACCGACAGCAGTGCCATATGGAACGCCATATTATCAATGACAGATGGATGGATTACCCGGTTCGTATCAGGTTCACGATCTGAGCGGTCGGTATATATTTCAGTATTCTTATTTTCCAGTCCGGCGGAGGTATTCAGAAAAGAGGTCCATCCCTTGCGTGCGCCGATATTGATTAATACGATGCCCCCCAAAACACCGAATACCAGACCGATAGTAGCGGAAGTGACAGACAGGCTTGCACCGTCCATCCATTTTAACTCTTCAAATACGGCGGCCATTCCGCCGGCTGTTCCATGGCCGCCGGACCACCCCTGCTCGACAATTGTTCCGAACAGCGGAGATACTCCGAATACCGGAGTAAGTAGCAGTGCGGTAAGAAGCAATGGAACGGCATACTGTGTAAAAAATGTAAAATAGGAAAAAACCAGGGATTCACTTGCTCTTTTGATAAGCTTTTCACCGCTTTTCTGCCTTTTTCCCATCAGCATCGGGGCATAAATCAAAACAATGAGGCGGCTCGACATTCCCGACCAGACACTCATGATTTCCTTCGGAATTATGCCCAGAAAATAAGGCCCAAGGATTAAGCCGATGACACCTGCAATCAGGGATGCCGGTATGTAGTATTTTTTTAAGAGCGGAATTTTAAGTCTGAGCCAGGATGCGGCTAACAGTAGAATGCCAAGCAATGCCATATAAACAAATAGGGCGTCTAACGAGGAACCGGTGATTTCATTTAATGGGATCATGTTTGTACCTCCTCATAATTTAATGCTGCAGCATATTTATCATACATCATATGAAAATAAAAATCAACATTATGAAAATATAATTTCATATTTGTGGATTATGTTGAATTCTTTTGCGGAAATTTGCATGATAGTTACAAATTCCGCAGCATTATTCACAAGGTGGTGTTTAAAGACGGACTGTAAAAGTCAAGAGGATTAGCCAGACGGTTGATTTTTGCGCTGGGCTTTGCTATATTTGAACTATCTGTTATAGTAAACCGCGGGCCTGTATCAACCTCGTTTCCGATTTGAGGAGGAACACATTTGGAAAAAAATATTATTCAGCTAATAGAACAGAATTACGATTCTTGTTCAAAAACTAATAAAGTACTATCTGATTTTGTCAAAGCAAATATCCGGGCCATCCCGTTTATGTCTATTAATGAAATGTCAAAGCAATCCGGCGTGAGCTGTCCCAGCATTACACGTTTTGTACGAATGCTCTCCTTTGCTAATTTTTCTGATTTTATTGCCTGTGCCCGTAAAAATGTACAAAAAGATTTGACTCCCTGGGAGCGTATCAGGCGTGCAGCAATAGCTCCCAATGGAGGTTCGCTCAAATCCATGATAGACAGTAATGCCGCATCCCTTCGGAAGATATATAATGAAACATTCGAAGCAAATTTCTATTCCTCCGTACGGACCATCACGAAAGCGCGCCGCGTCTATATCATTGGAGCCCGCTCTTCCTATTCAATTGCCGTTTATCTGGGATCAATTTTAAATAATCTTCAGGATAATGTCATTCTGCTGAGGCAGGGGGATTTCAGCGCCTTTGCAGACGTTACGTCCGAGGACAGCCTGATTGCGATAGGATTTGCGCGTTATACAAGGATAACCTGTGAAACTGCAAAATATTTCTATGATAAAGGATGTACTGTAATTTCTATCACCGACAGTTACACCTCCCCCATCGCACTTTCTTCAGAGAATGTTCTATCGGTTTCAAATGCAAGCGGATACCCGGTTGCGGAGGCAATGTCAATCGCCGTATATCTGACCACGGCTGTGGCTCAGGTGAATCCGCAGAAATCCCTGGAGCGTATGGAAAACATGGAAAAGCTTGGTGACTCGCTTAGAGCCTATATTTGAATAAAATCTTATACGGGAGGTAGTGAGTGTTGATTTTCTTCAGAATTGATAGTCATTATTTTTAATCATAGGGGGCATACGCCGTGTTAACCGGCCGTATGCCCTCCCTTTTATTGGGGGCTGTGACCTGTGCGCGGAGCGTGCAGGTTATCGTACCGAACGGCGGAATAACACGCTCCGCGATGCACAGAAACGGCAAAAAGTGCCGTTTCGCGCCGCATAACTCGGGATTTTCGTGTGAAATACACACGAAAACACCTCGCGGAACATTCCCCTGTGAACAGCAGCGAACTGTTACATGAGTTTGCAGATTTATTAACAGGTGTCTTGTCATATGAAAAATGATGTGCTATACTGTTGCGAGTGCGGTTGGTTCCGCCGGCGTCTGCCTGGAAATGGACGAAAAAAGCAGGAAAGGCCGTTTGAAAAGCGGCAGAATAGAGGATGGTATGACAAAACAGGAAGAGATAAACCAGTTAAAAAAAGAGAAGGATGCAGTGATCCTGGCTCATTACTATGTGGAGCCGGAAGTGCAGGAAATTGCCGATTATGTGGGCGATTCTTTTAACCTGAGCAAGGCCGCAGCCGGTCTTCTCAACAAGACACTTGTTTTTTGCGGCGTTTCATTCATGGGGGAGAGTGGAAAACTGCTCAGCCCGGACAAAACGGTGCTGATGCCTGATGCCGGGGCGGATTGTCCCATGGCCCATATGGTCAGAAGGGAAGAGGTGGAGCAGGCAAGGAGGGAGTACCCGGATTTGGCTGTAGTCTGTTATATCAACTCTACGGCCGAGATCAAATCCTGGGCAGATGTGTGCGTTACTTCAGCCAATGCAGTGCAGATAGTAAAAAATCTGCCGAATAAAAATATTTTATTTATCCCGGACAAGAATCTGGGCCGCTTTGTAGCGGAACAGGTACCGGAGAAGAATGTAATGACGGTAAATGGGTTCTGTCCGGTTCATGAACAGATGCGGGCGTCGGAAATCGAAAGCCTCAAATGTGAACATCCGGATGCCAAAGTCCTCGCTCATCCGGAATGTAATGGTGCGCTATTGGAGAAAACTGATTATACCGGTTCCACAACAGGAATAATAAATTATGCATCATCGAGCGAATCAAAAGAATTTATAATAGCGACAGAGTGCGGAGTCCGCTATGAGCTGGAACAGAAAAACCCGGGTAAGATATTTTATTTTCCGGCTACCGAGCCGATTTGTACCGATATGAAAAAGATTACACTGGATAAGATTATTGAAGTATTAAAAACAGGAGTCAACAGGGCCGAAGTGCCAAAAGACCTTGCCGCCCCTGCAAAAGCCACACTGACACGAATGCTGGAACTGGCCAGATGATAAGGGGGCATAATTATGGTGAGAAACCTTTATTACGATGTTGTGATTGCCGGCTGCGGAGTAGCGGGTCTTTATACGGCCCTCAGCCTGCCGGAGGATCAGAAAATACTGATGCTTTCTAAAGAGGAAATTGAAAACTGCGATTCCATGCTGGCCCAGGGCGGCATCTGTGTAATGCGGGATGAAGAGGATTATGAACCCTACTTTGAGGATACGATGAAAGCCGGACATTACGAGAACAGGAAAGAAAGCGTTGAAATTATGATACGTTCCAGCCGCGGAGTGATAGATCATCTCCTGAAACTGGGAGTACGTTTTGACATGAATCCGGACGGCAGCCTGAATTACACTCGGGAGGGAGCGCATTCGAGGCCGAGAATATGTTTCCACAAAGATATTACGGGAAAAGAAATCACCACGGTACTGCAAAAGCGGGTCAGGGAACTGCCGAACGTGACAGTTATGGAATTTACGGCTATGACTGATATTCTTGTCTCGGGAGGCGCCTGCACCGGCATGATTGCAAAGACGGAAAAAGGAGAGATTCTTCATATACATACCAGGGATACCGTTATGGCTACGGGAGGGATTGGCGGCCTCTACGAGCATTCAACCAATTTCCCCTGTCTTACAGGAGATGCTCTGGCAATCGCAAAAAAATACGGTGTGGAGCTTGAAAACATGGATTATGTACAGATCCATCCGACCAGCCTTTACAGTGAGAAGCCGGGCAGAAGCTTTCTGATATCGGAATCTGCCAGGGGAGAAGGGGCCGTACTGCTGAATGGAAGAGGAGAGCGTTTTGTAGATGAACTGCTCCCCAGGGATGTAGTCACAAAAGCAATACATGCAGAGATGGAGCGGGAGGGCAGCCGCCATGTATGGCTCTCATTCGAGCCGGTGGGTGAAGCTCAGATTCGGAACCATTTCCCGAATATTTACAGAAGGTGTCTGGAAGAAGGCTACGACATCACAAAAGAACCGATACCGGTTGTCCCGGCCCAGCACTATTTTATGGGGGGGATTCATGTGGACTGTAATTCAAGAACCACGATGGACCACCTTTACGCAGTGGGGGAGACCAGCTGTAACGGTGTCCATGGAAAGAACCGCCTGGCCAGCAACAGTCTGCTGGAGAGTCTTGTATTTGCACAAAGGGCCGCAGCCAGTATGGCAGAGGGCCGGAAAGGGAGTATCAAATATGAATCCAATTACCATGCAGCTTGCTGCTGATAAATATATCCGTCTTGCTTTGGAGGAGGATATTAACAGTGAGGATGTAACGACTAATTCCGTGATGCCGGAATACAAAAAAGGGGAAGTGCAGTTAATCTGCAAAGAGGACGGAATTATAGCCGGACTTCCAATTTTTGAGAGAGTATTTTTGCTGCTGGATCCCCGGACCAAGGTAACCTTTGATGTGAAAGATGGAGACAGAGTGGAAAAAGGCCGGCATCTTGCCACCGTGACCGGAGATATCCGGGTTCTTTTGTCGGGGGAAAGAACAGCCCTCAACTATCTCCAGCGTATGAGCGGTATTGCAACCTATACGAATACGGTTGTAAAGCTTTTGGAGGGGACCAGGACAAAACTTCTGGATACCAGAAAGACAACGCCCTGCATGAGGATATTTGAAAAATATGCAGTCAGGGTTGGCGGGGGGAATAATCACAGATATAATCTTTCCGACGGGATTCTGCTGAAAGACAATCATATTGACGCTGCAGGAGGCGTGAAGGAGGCAATAGCGGCTGCAAAGGCATATGCACCCTTTGTGCGCCGGATTGAAGTGGAAACGGAAAATCTTTCTATGGTCCGGGAGGCTGTGGAAGCGGGAGCCGACATCATTATGCTTGACAACATGACGCCCGGACAGATGGCGGAGGCAGTCAAACTAATCGATGGCCGTGCGGAAACGGAATGTTCGGGTAATATAACGAGGGAAAATATCAGGGCAATTACGGAAACTGGCGTGGATTATGTTTCAAGCGGCGCTCTGACTCATTCTGCCCCAATTCTGGACATCAGCCTGAAACATCTGCGTGCCGTGGAGTGACGGCTCTAATGATGCTGCTTACACGGCAGTATCCTGCAAGGCGTTTTTGTTTACAGCATGCCGCATTTTGCTGCGGGTGAACAGTAACGCTTTAATTGATGTGCCGGCAGAAATGCGGTGATTGTAGTTGCATGGACGGCGGCAATGTATTAAAATTGGAATAGAAATTTTGAACCTCCGCTGATTACGGCCGTTATGCTGCGGCATGTTGTGGCTATGTGGCGTGAATTGTGACTCACAGCAGTGAATAAAGGCAGAGTATAAACTGGAAAGGACAGGAACGCCGGAATGGGTATGAGATTGAATAATAATGAAGAGAGCGCGGCCGGAACAGAGAGCGCTCTGACCGGAACGCAGAGACGCAAAAAGATTCTGGCACTGATGAGGCAGACCTCTCATCCCCTGTCCGGCGGAGCGCTGGGGAGAGAGACGGGCGTAAGCCGGCAGGTGGTGGTGCAGGATATCGCCCTCCTTCGCACGGAAGGGTATCCGATTGTCGCCACGGCCAGGGGATATATTCTGAATGAGGCCAGCCAGGCAGTAAGACTTTTCAAAGTATGCCACAACAATGATGAGACAGAGGATGAATTAAAAACAATTGTGGATTTGGGCGGCTGCGTTCTGGACGTGATGATTAACCACCGTGTATACGGAAAAGTAACGGCTCCTCTGAATATCAAGAACCGCCGTGATATACAAATATTTATGAACGACATTGAATCGGGCAAGTCTGCTCCGTTGATGAATGTGACTTCGGGATATCATTTCCACCGCGTGTCGGCGGAGCAGGAAGAAATTCTTGATGAAATTGAAGAGGCGCTCCGGGAAAAACATTATTTGACAGAGCTTATGCCGTATGAGGAGATGTAGAAATCTGCCGGCGGGCATGCAGAGGGCGGCTGCATTCTAAGCCCCGCCGGTCTGCGTAATTGATGCGCTGACCGTGCGAAATGGCAGTGGCAGCAGGTATACGTCAAATGAATGAAAAAATATGGTTTGAATGGAAGAAAATACTTGCGGTGTTACAGGTTATGTGGTATACTATGACCCGTTGATGCGTTTTTCTACAGTTGTTACCAAAATTCTTCAAATTGTGCTTGACAGTCAGACAGTTTTAGTTTATACTACTTTTGCTGTCAAAAACGCAGCAAGATATGCCAGGTTGGCAGAACAGCCGAAAACGGAGAAAGTTAGATTGCCAAATGTTTGGCCAAATCGCAAAGTGAATATGAGTCTGTAGCTCAGTTGGATAGAGCAACGGCCTTCTAAGCCGTGGGTCGGGGGTTCGAATCCCTTCAGGCTCGTCGAATCTAAATCGACGATTTAGATTCCCTATGGTGGGTATAGCGCAGTTGGTTAGCGCGCCAGATTGTGGCTCTGGAGGCCAAGGGTTCGAATCCCTTTATCCACCTTCCCTTTATGGGAGTTTGCTGATGGGCTATCGCCAAGCGGTAAGGCACAGGACTTTGACTCCTGCATTCGTTGGTTCAAATCCAACTAGCCCAGTTAAATACGGGGTATTAGCTCAGTCGGTAGAGCACTTGACTTTTAATCAAGTTGTCCGGGGTTCGAATCCCCGATGCCTCATGAATGAAAGATAGCGGAAAACCTTGTAATATCAAGGCTTTCCGTTTTTTGATCTGCTTTTCGGTATGTCCGGACCTATTTCCTTGTAAAAAGCGGTTCAAAGCCTGGCGGAACGGGCAAAACAAATTCGGGTAACCCTGTGGCATAGGGCGCAATGTCATATTGCTGAAAATATATCACAACGCCGCCTGGGGAAAGATAAAAGCTGTCCGGATTAAAGGTGTTCTGTACGAGCTTTGCATAATCATCGAAATATGTGGCAGGCTCCGTTTTTAGTCTTATGGATACCTGCTGTTCGATCCATCGTTGGATTTTCTCCTTGAACAGACGGTCATGGGGATAGAAATCTCCAAGCTGCACCATGTTCCCCGTAGTGAAATCCCACGTGTCGGATTGCCGGACGGTTGAGCCGTGTGCACCGCCCATGTAGGAATACTGCTCGGTATACAGGCTGGTAAGGCATCCCATATTTAAGGTTATATTGTAAGTCATATCAAATTCGTAGCTGTGGAACGGAGGATAATTTGACTGGATATACCTGGCTGATTCGACGGCTTGCGGGTATAATACGGCTTTGCAGTATTCCTCTTTACTCCTTGCAAGTGCGGCGTAATTTTCGCTGACGGCCTCTGCCGCCTTCTCGCTGCAGGTGGAATTAAATGCAGGATACTGTATATTGTATATTAAAACCGGAATATCACGGTAGTACAAAGTTTGTTTCAGGGTATTGTTAGAGACGGTCTGCATGAACGGAACCTGTTGGGAATTTGTATATTATATGAGCGGATACGGATAATATGAATATGGAAAGGGGGAGGCCGGCAGGATTGCTCCCGCCGGCATGAGTATGAAAAAGTTTATGTAAAAGGTTAGTGACCTGTCTGACTATTACTATACAGGAAATATATGTCGAAAGTTTGACCAGAAGATAAAGGATTTATAAAAAGGGTTAAGACTTTCTAACGGAAACAGCGTTAAAATATTTTGTTGACAGAATAGATAGAATATGATAAAGTTTTATATAGGTTAGTTAAAACTAACTATATACTGAATTGATAGGAAGGGCTGTAAATACCTGTCGTTCAGTTTCGATTGTCGTTAGCTGCAATATTCAGTTAAAGAAGGTTTTATATGGCTTGAACATAGAAAAACCTGTTTTTTTGCCTATATAGTTAGTTTTAACTAACTTTACGATCCGGGAAACGCTCTAATCCGGAGCATGGTTCCCTGGGAAATGTGTAAATATAAAAGATTTGTCAGGAAAGGAAGAGATAAAAGATGAGCAGATGTTTTGAGAAAATGCTTGTAGAGCAATGTGCCCCTACTCTTTCGGGTATTAAACCGGCGAATTTATTCCGCTATTGTGCGGATGGCGGAGACGCAGTCCGGAGAGAAATTACATACTGGGACAAAGAACTGTCGCAGCACGGAATATCAGTGAAAATCATCAAAGAATGTCCTGAATCAGAGTCTGTCCTCGTATATGTATATCGCAAGAGGTGGGTGGAGCAGATTCTGGCGGATCCTGAGACCGTGGCTTTCCTGAAACAGAAGGGCTACTTGATGCCGGGGAGCTGCGGGTTCATTTTGCAGCAGTTATCAAACAGGCTGTGTGCGGAAAAGGATTTTCCCCATGAAATCGGCGTTTTTCTGGGATATCCGTTAGAAGATGTGATTGGTTTCATTGAAAACAGAGGCAGAAATTATACCTGCTGCGGATTTTGGAAGACTTACGGAGATCCGAGAGAGGCCAGACACCGTTTTGACAGATACAGAAACTGTATCAGGATGTGTATGAACCGATTTGAAAATGGAATACCGGTTATTCAGCTCCTCGCAGCTGTCTAATAGATGTTAAATCTTATCAAACAAAAATACCAATTATTGAAAGGATGGAAGAGATTATGAGTAAAGTTGCAGTTGTATATTGGAGTGGTACGGGAAATACTGAGGCTATGGCATATTATGTGACGGAAGGCGCTAAAGCAGCCGGGGCTGAGGCAGATGTCTTTACTTCGGCCGAGTTTTCGGCAGACAAGGCCGGGGAGTATCCGGCCATCGCATTTGGCTGCCCTTCCATGGGAGCGGAGCAGCTGGAGGAATCGGAGTTTGAACCGATGTTTGAAGAGGTGAAGACAAAACTCGGCGGAAAACGGATAGGATTGTTCGGTTCTTACGGCTGGGGTGACGGTGAGTGGATGAGAATCTGGGAAGATGACTGCAGCAAGCTTGGCTGCACGATGGCAGCCGGACCGGTACTGGCCAATGGAGCGCCGGACGACACTGCGGCAGAAGAGTGCAGGGCCCTTGGGGGAGCTTTGGCATGATGGAGATGTAGTTAAGCAGGTGAAGACGCCGCCGGTACGGCCAGCGGACGGGGGTGGTGGGATGTGTATATGAGTCTTTCGTCC
>NZ_KE992912.1 GCF_000466485.1 [Clostridium] symbiosum ATCC 14940
CGGACGCGTCCTCCCAACCTCAGTTAAATCTCCAGTTCATATACATCCGGCCGCCTGTTCTCCCACACAGCCAGGTTCTTCTTCGTAGTCCGCGCATACTCCAGATCAATCTCACCGTACACGACGCAGTTGCGTCCCTGGGCCGAGCTGACAGCAATTCCCCTCGGATCCACAACCATGGACATTCCAAACGGGTGATCGTCATGCACTGCGCCGAACTGGTTGCAGACAGCAACATAGGTCAGATTGGTCAGAGCGCAGCTTCTCACCAGCAGATCCCAGTCATTGGTACGCGGCGGCAGGGGCTGACCCGCCGGGAACTCGGAGGATACGACGATGATGTCGGCCCCCTGAAGAACCATAGTTCTGGCCTGTTCCGGAAAACGCAGATCATAGCATACCTCAAAACCGACCTTACCGAAGTCAAAGTCAACCAGGCAGAGCCTGCTGCCTGCCTCCACGTAGGAGGATTCTTTATATCCGGCGGCGTCAAACAGGTGGATTTTATCATAAAATCCTATCTCTTCCCCTTCCCTGTTCAGCATGATGGAATGGTTGCTGACCTTTCCGTCTTTCGCCACCGCGGCAAAACTGCCGGGAATCAGATTCACGTGGTACTCCCTGGCCAGCTCCTTCATGCGGTCGATAAACGGGTGGGGACGGCTGACATCAATGGCAATACGCCTGGCATCATCTTTGTCAACCGGTGTGTAATAGCAGTACTCCGGAAATACGATTAAATCCAGTTCTGCTCTTGAATTTTCTACAGCCTGTAAAAACAGCCGCTCCATCTCCGCCATATTTTCTTCCGGTGTTCCGACGCTTCCCATCTGGCAAAGTGCTACTTGTACCATAACTTACCCTCTCTTCCTCTCTGCTAATCCGCTTTCTATTCCACCTTGCTCAATTCTCCGATAGCCCCTTTGACACCTTCTTTTACAAGGCGCTCCAGATTCACGAATTTATCTACATATCCGCCTTCTGCGAAATTTTCTCTCCATCTCACTTCATTGGCATCCATCGCTTTTGCCGCCTTCACCAGTTCCTCAAACTGATCCGCCGGAGCGCAGATTACGCCGTCCACATCACCGTACACGATATCGCCGGGGCGGACCACACAGCCGCCGCAGTTGACCGGTACCCCGTATTCGCCGTCGAGTCCCTTAAAGGTGTTTGTCACACAGGCGCGGCCTGTGGAAAATACAGGGAATCCCATTGCCCGGATGGCCCTGGTGTCCGTATTTGGCCCATCAACTACGATTCCGGCCATGCCCAGTGTCTTTGCGGACAACGCCACCATCTCACCGAGGCAGGCGATTCTCTTGTCTCCCATTCTGTCGATTACGATCATGGAGCCCTTGGGAGCCTGTTTCATCGCATAATAGAGCATTGCATTGTCGGTTCCAGGAAGTCGTATTGTAAATGCCGGTCCGATGGCTTTAATGTCATCGCTGATCGGGTAAATGCCGGTCATATAGCCCCCCTGTACATGATGTCCGATCTGAGCCGGGTCCGTTGTAAGCGCAATTTCAAATAATTCATTCTGAGTCATGATTTTTCTATCCTTTCTTTTACCATTCATATTTCATTTATTTTATATTTAATTCTTTTCATGTTTGTCACAGCATGAACGCAGTCATGCAATATGCAGCATCTCTTCTCTGTCATCCCCCTGCCAGAAGACTCATAATCGTATTCGGTACAAAAGTCGAAACAGCCGGAATCAGGGAAGTGAGTATCAGCGCAATTCCCAGCGGTATGTACATCGGCACCACCGACTTGATAACCTTCTCCGAAGGCACGTTGGCAACCCGCGAGACCGCATATATACATAGTCCGAAGGGAGGCGTGCTCAGCCCTATCATCAGGTTCATAACCATCATGACGCCGATATAAACCGGGTCCATTCCGAATCCCTGGGTAATCTGCAGCACGATTGGGGCTGTTAAAATCAGGGCGCAGTTGCTCTCCATGAACATTCCCATAATCAGCAGAATAATGTTGACAATCAGGATTACAGCCAGCGGAATATTTGCCACAGGGCCCAGCAGGGCGATAATCTTGGCCGGAAGGTTCTCAAGCATCAGGGCCTTTGTAAAAATGCCGCCCGCCGTCATAATGACCATGATCGAGCTGACCGATTTACATGTCTCTTTTACACATCTCCAGAATCCGCTCCAGGTCAGCGAACGGTGGCAGATTCCCAAAAGCAGCATATAGAGCACAGCCATGCCTCCTGTCTCGCCCGGGCTGAAGATTCCGGACAGCATCGTAATCAGAATCAGGAGAGGAGCAATGGCGATTGGAAGAGCGCGGAAGAACAATTCCCGAATGGAGCGTTCCTCTTTCATCATCGCTTTTGCCATCGGCGGGTTTACCAGCTTCTTTTTATCGACCAGCAGAACGTAAAACAGCAGCATGGCCGACATCAGGATGCCGGGTCCCACGCCCCCCAGCAGAGACTTGACGCTGGAAATCTGTGCAATCGTCGCATACAGAACGAGCGGTATACTGGGCGGAAAGATAGGACCAACGGTGGAGGCCGCAATCGTAAGCGCCGCTCCGTAATCCCTCTCATACCCCTCCTCTTCCATGGAATCCACGAAAATAGGCCCCAGGCCGCAGACACCGGCAATCGCAGCGCCAGACATACCGGCGAAAATAAGGCTTAATACAACTGCGATACGGGAAGAATATCCACGCTTTCCTTTTGCAAGGGCGCGGGCAAAGTCAAATGCCCTTGCCGTCTCCCCCAGCTCACTTACCAGATTTCCCATCAGTATAAATGCAGGAACAGCCAACAGGGAAAAGGACATAGTAGACTGATAAAACGAGTAGGCTACCAGTGAAAGCGAAGTCCCCGATACAATATAGTAGATAATCGCGGGCAGGCCCATGGCGACCACGATAGGCGCTCCTACGGCCAGCAGGCCCACAAATCCAATCAGGAGTAGAATCATATTCATGCTTTCTGTGCCCTCCTCTCCTTAAATATCTCATACAGGCTGATGCATTCCTGAATAATCCACATGGCGGAGCCAAGTACAATCAGATAATGCACATAGCGTATCGGGATATGACACGCGGCAGTCGTCAGTTTCATCGTGGTTGGAATCAGCAGGGATTCACTGTAAATAACAAATGCACAGTAAATAATGCAGATTGATTTTCCGGCCACATCCATGTAAAACTTTAATTTCGGCCATATCTGGAAAAGTATTTCCAGCTGCAGGTGGGCTCCTTCTTTTTCGCACTGTGCCAGATAACAGAAAATCAGTCCGACAAAGCACAACTCCGCAACCTCCTCACTCCAGGTTGTCGAAAATCCCAAGAAGGAGCGGCAGAAAATCTGAATATCAAGAGCCGCAATGATAATAATGCACCAAATCCCGCTTATGCCGCCGATAAAGTTTCTAAATGTATTCCACACTTTACCCAATATAGACATATTGATTTCTCCTTTTCATATGAAGCAGCAATGTGAGTCTGAACTAATTAAATTTATCATTCTCCGCTGCCTGAGAAATGGGGGAATCCATTTCTCAAGGCTGTACGGCACGGATCAGGTCCGGCATATCTCCCCAGTCCTCGGCAAAATAGTCATAGACATTCTCTGCGGCTGCCTTGAATCCGTCTATATCAAGTCCGTTCTCCGCATCAATGATCTCCATTCCATTGTCTTCACAGATTTTCTTGTATTCTTCCACCTTATCAAGAATGTACTTGTCCATATAGGCCGAAGCGTCATAAGCTGCTTTTAATACCGCCTCCTGCTGTTCCGGCGTCAGGCTTTCATAGGTATTCCTGTTCATCCAGAGCCCATGGTTTGTCGGCAGATGATTTGTCTCCATACAATACTTCTGCACCTCGTATAATGCGCTGCTGACGATTACGGAATAAGGATTCTCCTGACCGTCAATTACATTCGTAATCAGGGCTGTCGGCACCTCTGAGAATGCCATCGGCGTAGCCGCCGCGCCGAATGCGGTAAATAACTGCTGGTATAAGTCGGAAGGAACCACTCGGATCTTAGCGCCCTTCATATCACTCAGATTCCGGATCGGGAAGTTACAGGTTATCTGGCGGTAGCCGGAGTTGAAGCTGCTGAGCAGCATAACACCGTCGTCCTTCAATGCCTCGTTAATCACCTTCAGCGGTTCCGAGTTAAAGGGGTCAAACACGGCAAGCCTGTGATCCGCATCCCTGTAAATATACGGTGCGTCGAAGGCTCCCAGACGGCTGTCCAGATCTCCCGCGGATGACGGGACATACTGGATAAAATCACATATCCCCGCCTGCAAAGGCTGAATATCATAGCCGCACAGCGTGTTATTGAAATACAGCTCCACCTCGATGTGGCCTTTCGTATATTCCTTCACCAGATCCGCGAATTTCTGCTCCCACATTCCGGCCGGGGAATCCTCCGCATTCTGATCCGTAAATTTCAATACTTTATCAGGCGTAGTAACTTCCTCTGTCCCGCCCCCTGCAGGTGCAGCCGCAGCCGTCGCATCTGCTTTCGGAGCGCTCCCCCCTCCGCTGCTTCCGCATCCGGCCAGTAAACTCCCCAGCATCGCTACAGTAAGTGTTAATGCTAAACCTCTCCTCATACCTCTTCCTACCTTTCTTTTGTTAAATATCACGGGAGTGCTCTCACTCTTCTCCCTGTTATAGCCGGAAAACCGCTGCTCACATCCTGTCCGGATGCCCGGTACTGCGAATCCCCGCGCCGGAATATTTCTTTCGTTTCATCTCGTTTTTGGAGTACGGTACTCGGTATACCAAAAATATCGCAAATAAAAGAAGAAACAGCTCGTTTCCGTTTGTAGACATTATATACTAAAAAACTATATTTTTCTACAAAAGTTTCAGAAAATAGCTGTTTTCTCCATTTTAGACAAAATATTCTATTCAATTTTAGTTACTTTTAATAAACTCCTCTTTAATTTCCGCATCGCCATCCTGCGGGTCGAAGTTCAGGCGTTCCGGTATTACAAGAAGGCGTTTCTTCCAGGAGCCATAATGGATATGGAGCAGTTCTTTGCCCTTTTCCAAATCGCCTTCCTCCACGCTTTGCAGGATTCCGATATGGTCGGCAGCGAAATTCCGCCCTCCATGCATGCTGTATTTCATACTTAACACAGATGAACGGACCACTTTCTCACTGATGCTGTCCTGAATCTTTATTAACTGGCTGTTGCCGGTAATCAGGGCAAAGTAATTGTGGAAGCTGGTATCCATCTTCATCAGCGTATAATAATCATTTGCATTACGGACCGCAAAAATATCCATTTCCTCGATAATTTTCCGTAAATGGCCGATATGTTCCGGCGTCACCTTAGGAAATGCAAGCTCAAAGCAGAGAATATCCAAAGGCTCACGGATTTCAAATAATTCCAGAATGTCTTTCCACATAAGAACCGCAATTTTACGGTTCTTTCCAACCTGTTCAATCCATCCCTCATTCTCCAGCAGACGAAGCGCGTCACGCAGAGGTGTCCTGCTGACATCCAGAAGTTTTGAGTACTCCCTCTCATTAATGATCGTACCGGGCTTTATCTGGCCGGTGATAATCAGAAGCTTCAGCTGATTGTATATTTTAGAGCTGTATAACTCATTTTTTTCAATTCTCTCGATCTTTGTGTCTATTCCGGGCAACATAATCGCTCTCTTTCTTCATTTGTTTACAATATTATTTCGATTATACTATTCTCTGGTTCCGCTTGTCAATTAACGGAAATCGAAAGTAACGGAAGTTCCCTCCCTGTCCGACGTCAGATAGAGTTTACCGCCCAGCTTGTCACGGACCGTCATTTTGACCAGCGACATGCCGAAGCCCAGGCCCTCTTTGCCGTTAAAGTCAAAGCCGTTTCCATTGTCCTGTACGGTGATGGAGGAAAACAGCTCCCCTTTTTTCAGAATCACGCGTACCTGCCCCCCTGTTAATCCTGTAAACGCATGCTTAAAGGCATTCGAGACCAGTTCATTCACTACCAGTGCAATATCGGTTGCCTTCTCCTGATCCGCCGTCAGGTCATCTCCTTCAAGCAGGAGCTTGACGGATACTTCATTATCATAGAGCTGTGTCAAATTCTGCCTGAGCTTTTCAAGGAACGGTTTCAGGGCGACCGGCCCGCCTTCTCCATAAGCCAGAAGCTCATTGATGGATGCAATGCTCAGCACGCGCGCCGTATTTTCCCTGAATGCCTGCTTTACTTCCTCACTTTCCGTGTTGCGTGCCTGGATATTCATGATGCTTGCGATAAGCTGAAGATGATTTTTTACGCGGTGGTGAACCTCCCGGCGGGCCGCATCCTCCGGAGACACATGGATGAAATCTCCTTTTTCTGCACGGCGGACCAGCGCCTCATACTTCTGCTCCTGTCTTATGTCGTCGCTGATGTCCCTCTCGCCTATCAGCACGCCTATCAGACGGCCGTCATCGTCGGATATGGGAACAACATCCTGGCGTACGGTGCGTTCTTCCTGTGTTACTGCCCTGATATCGCGCACCGGTGATTTCGTCTCCATAGCGCGGTAAACAGCCGGCTCATCCTCCCGCTTTGCATAGCAGCCGACTACACGGCTCCTGTATGCCGAAGGCATATGCCCCGGTCCGGCCTGGGCTGCGACAAACATCCGGCCGTCCGGCTCCTGCATACAGTCGATGAATAAATCCGCCCCGGCCAGATCAGCCATCAGCGGCAGAACGGATTCAATCCGGCTGAGCTTGTCCACGGCTGAATCGCTCAGCCTTGCCCGGCTTTTTATCTCATCCCTGTTCATGTAATCCCTCCTGTTCCAAAAGCCGGCTGGCTGCTTCACGGATGGAAATCTTTTGTCTGGCAGCCTCCTGCGACAGCAGCCGGTACGCCTCAGGTTCCGTCAGCTTTCTCTGCTTCATCAGCAGCTCCTTTGCACGCACCGCCGTATCGCGTTTAATCTCACGGTTCAGAATTGCCCCCGCAATTACCGCCAGCGGTACTCGTTTCTGCATGGCTGCTTTCTGCATCTCACGGTATGCATCCGACTCGGAAATCTGCTTTTCTTTGGCCAGTTTTCCCTTGGCCTGTTCAATCACCTTATTCTCCTTCAGTTTCCGGCAGGCATCCGCCGCCTCCGCCCGGGTTTGCTGCAGAAGCCGTCCCTGGGCCAGCGCTACCTCAAGTGTTGGCTTCAGCATCCTCGGTTCAATCGGTTTAACGAGATAACCGGCAACGCCCGCGCGGCCGGCCCTCTGAATAAATTCTTCATCTGCGAACGCCGTACAGATAACGACGCAGCCGGCCAGCCCCTCCCCAATAATCGTCTCGGCAGCCGTCATCCCGTCAAAAATCGGCATTTCCAGATCCAGCAGTACGATATCCGGATGCTTCTGCCTGCACAGCTCGACGGCGTCAAACCCATCCGCACCCTCGGCTGCAACCGCAAAGCCCAGTTCTTCCAGCATCTGGCACAAATCCAGGCGGATTATCGGCTCATCGTCCACTACTATAATTGTACGCTCCATTTCCCCTCATCCCCATTCGCAGTCTTCCCGACTTATTACTAATCTGATTATATCGTTGTTTTTCATTGGTTGTCAATTAGTTACGGCGGCGGCAATACAGCTTGACTTAAGTTCTATTTTGAACTACAATATTTATGTTCAAAATAGAACTTAAAAGGAGGATTTACAGATGCAGCTGTCATTCTGGGATTTATATTCCCTGTTCGATAAAGAATACAATTCTGTAATAAAAGAAGCGGCGGAAAAAACAGGTTTAACGATGAATGAACTCGGTGTTCTGCTTTTTTTATCCAATAATCCGTCTGCCAAAACAGCCAGTGACATAATCCGGATTAAAAGAGCCACAAAGTCGCATGTATCTTTGGCAGTTAAAGAGCTGACCAAAAAGGGGTACCTGACCCAGCATCCTGAAAAGGGAAGAAATATCCGCCTTGAGGTCACCCCCCGGGCCGAACCTCTTGTTGCGGTTGGAAGACAAAAGCAGAGGGACTTCCTAAATCAAATCTGCCGGGGTTTTTCGGACACCGAAATAGCGGCGCTGAAGACGTGCTTTGAACGGATCGCAGCGAATCTGGAACAAAAAAATACGAATGAAGATCACACTGGCCGCTCCTGCGCTTCTCGCATTCAACGCTATCAATAATCTGTTCGGCGTCGGAACTTCAAGCGCCATGAGCCGCGCTCTGGGGCGCGGTGATTCCAATCTGGTCCGACGTTGCTCCGTATTTGGATTATACTGCGCATTCATAAGTTCAGTCTTATTTTCCGTTTTTACCGGGTTGTTCAGGACTCCGCTGCTCGGACTTCTCGGCGCATCAGCAAAAAATGCGGCGGCGACCTCCGAATATATGAGATGGGCAGTTACCTGCGGAGCCGTCCCCTCCATCCTCAATGTTGTATTTGCTTTTCTCGTGAGGTCTGAAGGTTCTTCTCTCCATGCGAGTATCGGAACCATGAGCGGGTGTATTTTAAATATCATTCTGGATCCCATTTTTATCATGCCGTGGGGATTTAATATGGGGGCGGCCGGAGCCGGTCTTGCAACCTTCCTCTCTAACTGCGTTGCATGTCTGTACTTTTTGGTCTTGCTTTATATCAAACGGCGGACCACCTGCATATGCCTTAATCCTAAAAAGTTTTCTTTCGATCGGACAATCGCAGCCGACATATTCGGTGTCGGTATCCCGGCGGCAATACAAAATCTGCTGAACGTCACGAGTATGACGGTTTACAATAATTCTGCCGCAGCATATGGTTCGGAGGTTGTAGCTGCTATGGGAATCGTACAGAAAATCCAGATGGTCCCGATGCAGGTCACCCTGGGCGCAGTACAGGGCATCATGCCGTTCGTAGGCTACAATTTTGCGAACCATAATTATGAACGGATGAGAAAATCTATCCTGTATCTTCTGAAACGGATGATTTTGCTGATGGTTGTCATTGTGATTGCCGGCAGCATTTTTTCCGGCAGCCTGGTCGGCTTATTTATCAAGACAGACACCGTGGTTCATTACGGCGCCGCACTCCTGCCCGGCTTTCTTCTTGCACTGCCTTTTATGTGTGTCGATTATATGTGCGTCAGTGTTTTTCAGGCTATAGGAGACGGTAAAAAATCTTTCTATCTCGCATTCCTGAGAAAGATCGTGCTGGAAATCCCCGCACTCGTACTGCTGAATTATTTTGTACCGCTGTACGGAATGTCCTATGCCACTCTGTGTACGGAAGTCATTCTGGCGGTTTTATCGGTTAAGCTTCTGCACAAGGTTATTAAATTAAAATAGACCGATCTTACATAAGAATCCTCAATAAAGACCAGACAGGTGCCGGAAATGACACACTGCCTGGTCTTTTAAAATTTACTCATATTTATATCTGTCTGGTTCCTCTGCAATACGTCTGAAGCACGTCATACTCATTGCTGAGCACTACAATATCCGCATCATATCCGGCCGACAATTTTCCTTTTCTGTCATCCACCCTGAGGCATCTGGCCGGGTTGATTGTACAGGCGCCCAGGGCTGCGTCAAAGGGCACTAAGGCATTCTCCACCAGTATCTTCAGACCTATGTTCATCTTCAGCGTACTGCCGGCGATTGTTCCCGACTCCTTCAGCCTCGCCAGGCCGTCCTTGCCGACCTCAATTGCATGGCCGCCCAGATCATAGCGTCCGCCCGGTTCACATGATTTCACGCGTAAAGAATCCGTCACCATGATGGCAAAATCCCTGCCTTTCGCCGTAAAGTAATTATTTAACGCCGCAAGGTGAGAATGGCAGCCGTCACAGATAATTTCACCGTAAATATCGCGGATGCGCAGGGCCGCTCCCACCAGGCCCGGAGCCCTGTGGCTAAACGGTGTCATCCCGTTATAAACATGGGTCATCGAGGAAGCTCCGTTGGCGACAGCCAGAAGCGCCTGATCATAGGTTGCGGAGGAATGCCCCAGGCTGACCACCACGCCGGCCTTTCCGCAGTACTTTGTCAGCGACAGGCCCTCGTCATGCTCAGGCGCAAGAGTGATATAGCGTATCATCCCCTTTGCCGCCTTCTGGTATTCCTGGAACTGGGCCACGGATGGCGGCGCGATCGCCTCCGGCGGCTGGGCGCCCTTGTAATCCATATCGAGATAAGGCCCTTCAAAGTGAACTCCCAGAATTTCAGCTCCCTCATAGCCCTCTTCCATCACTTCCGCCACATTCTTGAGAGCGGCTGTAAGTACGTCCGGCATCTGGGTTACCGTAGTCGGCAGAAGCGACGTCACTCCCTCCTCCGGCACCCGTTTTATCCAGTTCCGGAGTCCCTCCGGTTCGCCGTCATTTGTATCAAATCCATAGGCGCCGTGGGTGTGAACGTCTATAAAGCCCGGGACAATCCGGTATGAACCGTAGTCCTCATCTGCTTCTTTTTCTCCATACGGCAGGACCGCCTGGATCACGCCGGACTGAATTTCCAGCTGCAGCGGCACAAACTGCCCTGCCATCCAGACTCTTTCACTTTGTATTACCATATCCTTGCCTCCTGTATTCTGTCATTATATGTAACAGTTCAGACAGCATGAACTGTTACGGCAGCCGGCTAATTAAATCGCTACGCGATGAGCCGGTTGCCCGCTGCCACTACATTTTCGCACGGTCAGCGCAGCCGGTGCGCAGACCTGTCTGAACTCATTATATTACTATTCTTTACTTCCAGTCAAAGTTCCTAAGATGGCCTTCCATCGTCATCTGTTCAAATCCGTTCTGTCTGAGGGCCTCATAAAGGATAACTGCCACTGAGTTTGAAAGATTCAGTGAACGTGTCTCCCCCCACATCGGGATTCTCACACATGTCTCCTGGTTTTCCACCAGTATTTCCTCCGGGATTCCCCGGCTCTCCGGGCCAAACATAATATAACAGTCCGGCTCATATTTAACATCGGAATATACATTGGGCGCTTTTGTCGTAGCCATATAAATCTTTGCTCCCGGATTGCGTTCCAGAAAATCCCGGTAGTCACTGTAAACCGTCACATCGAGATGGGGCCAGTAATCCAGCCCGGCTCTCTTAATCTCCCTGTCACTGAGACGGAATCCCAGCGGCTCAATCAGATGGAGCTTCGTTTTGGTCGCCACACAGCTTCTGCCGATATTGCCCGTATTCATCGGCATTTCAGGTTCATATAAAACAATATTCACAATTACTTAGCCGCCTTTCCATCCAGCCTGTCCACGAACCGCCGGATCCGCGAGATGGCTTTCTGAAGGTCTTCCAGAGAATAGGCATAAGACACGCGCAGATATCCTTCCCCGCTGTCGCCAAAGGCAGTGCCCGGGACGATTGCAATCTTTTCTTCCTGAAGAAGTCTGTTTGCAAATTCATCGGAACTCATGCCGAAGCGTTTGATACACGGGAATATATAAAATGCGCCGTACGGCTCAAAACAGTCCATGCCCAGTTCTGCGAACGCACGCATCAGGTACTTTCTTCTCTCGTTATATGCCTTCTTCATTCTGGCAATATCCTCATCACCGCTCTTGAGCGCTTCCACAGCCGCATACTGGCTGGTCGTCGGGGCACACATGATGGCAAACTGGTGAATCTTCAGCATCTGGGTGAGAATTATCTCCGGCGCGGCCGCATAACCGATTCTCCATCCGGTCATCGCATAGGCCTTTGAAAAGCCGTTAATCAGGACGGTGCGTTCCCGCATGCCAGGAATTGCAGCTATGGAAACGTGTTCGCCCTTATAGGTCAGCTCCGCATATAATTCGTCGCTGATCACGAAAATATCCTTTTCCTCAATTACTTTGGCTATCTCCTCCAAATCTTCCCGCTCCATGATGGCGCCCGTCGGGTTGTTCGGGAACGGAAGAATCAGAACCTTCGTGTTGGGAGTAATCTTCTCCAGCAGCTTTTCTTTTGTAAGCTTAAACTGATCCTTTTCCTCCAGCTCGATAATCACCGGCTTACCGCCTGCCAGTACGGCGCAGGGAACATAGGATACATAGCTCGGCTGCGGGATCAGAACCTCCTCTCCCGGATTCAGCATCGCGCGCAGCGCAATATCAATGGCCTCGCTGCCGCCTACGGTCACGAGGATTTCGGTATTATAGTCATAATCTATATGCATGCGGCGTTTCAGGTATTTGCCAATCTCCTGTTTTAATTCCTTGAGTCCGGCATTGGACGTATAGAAGGTGCGTCCCTTTTCCAGGGAGTAGATTCCCTCCTCGCGGACGTGCCACGGAGTGTCAAAATCCGGCTCTCCCACGCCCAGGGAGATTGCTCCCTTCATCTCACTGACAACATCAAAAAATTTACGTATTCCGGAAGGCGGAATATCCACTATTATATCTGATAAGGGGTTTCTCACGGTACAATCATCATCCTTTCATCCTGCGGGCCGTCACAGAGTACGGTTCCATGGTCTTTATATTTTTTAAGTACAAAATGGGTGGCCGTACTGAGAACAGAGTCTATCGTAGACAATTTTTCAGATACAAACTGAGCCACCGCCCTCATGGTCTTCGCCTCCAGCATAACGGTAAAATCATAACCGCCGGACATCAGATATACTGATTTCACTTCACTGTACTGGTAGATTCTCTCTGCGATCTTGTCAAATCCCATTTCACGCTGAGGCGTTACCTTCACCTCGATGAGAGCAATCACTTTTTCTTCATCTGTATTATCCCAATTAATCAGTGTATGGTAACCACAGATGACATGTTCACTCTCCATCTCAGCGATCTCGGCCGCGACCGCGGCTTCATTCTCACCTAATAAATCCGCCAGCTCTTTAACGCTGATTTTGCTGTTCTTTTCAATGACCGCTAAAATTCTCTCTCTCATAGTTTACCTCCTGTTAGTTGGGCTTTAATCTGTCACGTTACACTTTAACCGCGCGTTCTGCATGGCTGTGAACAGTAACCTTTATATAGTTCATCGGGTTTGGGGCGGTCCAGGAATGTTCTTATCCCGCCGTTCAGTATCTGGCGTTTAATCCCTGACTGCGTTTTCCCGAGTACTACCGCATGAATATCCTGTTTCTCAAGCTCCCTTACCAGTGCGCCGCCGTTTGCGGCCGTAAGGAGAGCGCATCCTTCCGATTGCAGCCTGTAAGGATTTACATCAAACACCTCGCAGACTTCTACCGTCTCCTGGAGTAACGGAAGCTTCCGCAGCTCCATCTCAAACCCCAGGCCAAATTCGTCAAAATAATCCCACAGGGCCGCCATAATGCCGCCCTCTCCGGCAAAGCACCAGGACACAGCCCCGGCGTTACGGAAAATCCCGGCTCCTTCCGAAGCAGAAAGACCGGGGAGCTTTAACAGTCCCCGGGTTTCGTATAGGTTCTGGCAGCGCCTTACAAATTGCGGCGTAAAGCGCTGCAGCAGTTCTTTTTCTCTTTGTGTTGCAACGGCCGATGTACCTTTTAACGCTATGTACCCTGCCGCCACCAAATCCTGTCCGGCTTCCATCAGGCCGGATGCAGTAATGACTCTCTCCCTCATAATCAGGCTCCGGCCTCCGCGCCGCCCGGAACAGGCGCGGGATCTGCCGGTGCGGCAGGCGCTTCCGGTGCGGCAGGCGCAGCCGGTGCTTCCGGAACAGGCGCCGGTGCCGTCGGAGGTGCAATCTCCGATGCAGGGCCGTCGGAGGCAGGGCCGGAAGGTACTGCTGGCTGAGTTTCCGCAGGCGCAGCCGGCTGTTCCGGCGGTAAGACAGGCGCTACGGCAGGCAGTTCCGGTCCGACACGGTAAATAGCCTTAGATGCCATATAGGTGTCTGTGTGGAGGATTTCTTTTTCCGTCTCCACACCGTCAACATACACATATTTCCACAATCTGGAACGCAGGCCTCTGTGGGCCGACTGCTCGAGGACTTTAGCTCCAGGTCTGAGAGACGGATCTACCTTGATAGTCGGCGCTCCCGGATCGGATGCTCCCAATGTCTCGGATACATACTTCACTTCCCGGTTCGCCGGCCTTGTCTCTTTTCCATAGATTGTAAATGTCAAAGTACCTCCGCTGACAGCTCCTTCAATGTATATAGGCGCATCATACGGATTCTTAAATTTCAAGTCTTTAATTGTACCGGCGATGGCCGCATCCTGGGACGGTTTTACATACCCCACCACCATTGAGTGGTTCTGTCTCTGCGTAATCTCCATCTCCGCCTGAAGCGCCGCGTTATACATCGTGGTGCATAACTGGCAGGCTCCTCCTCCAATCGTATCGACCACACGCCCGTTCTCATAAGACCCCGCCGCCGCGTATCCGTTTGCAATTGTAAACGGCGTCAGATAAACATAAGCCGAAAATTCTTCGCCCGGCATCAGCACACAGCCGTTTACCTTTGAGGCGCCATTGGCCAGGTTTTTGGAACGCGATATATTGCCTGTACTGAAGTTCGTGCTGAAGGTTCCAAGCACATCCTGAATCATAGCCAGATCTTCCGATTTTCTCGCCGGCTGCGCCTCGGCCACTACCGCCGCTATCGTCACAGGCTCCTTCAGCCCGCCTTTTAATGCCTCATCCAGCGCTTTCTTAGTGGCATCTATGTCCACATCCAGACCCACTACAGACTCTGTAATCTGGAATGCATTATTCACTCTTGTAATTTCAGCATCCTTCGCTTCTCTTATAAAGGCGCTGCATTTGCTCTCAACAAACTGCGCCACTTTCGCTGCATCTACGGATGTCTCCACATCCAGCTTCAGCGGCTCCTTCTCGAGGGTCTTTAAATTCAGATAACGTTCCAGCAAATTGCCTCCTGCATATCTGTCCGCCGTTTCTTCGATCTCTTCCTGATTGGTCCAGGTAAATCCCAGTTCTTTTGCCGTGGTGGTAATCTCATTTCCGTCAATCGTCAGTGTAATCTCCTGGTTTGACATGTCCTCCACGTATTGCTCAATCTTCTGATCTGCTTCCTCCCCGGTCATTCCGGTAAGGTCAACACCTCCAACCGTGATTCCTGCCGGAAGTGTACCTGCTTCCACAGCTTCCGGAGGAACCAGAAGTATTCCGGCAGCCAGTACACAGGCAGCGGCGCCGGCAACCCAAAATATCTTTTTCATATATATGCCCCTATTCAAATAACGTAATTACGGCGCTTTTCTGCGCCCTGTCAAAGCCGGCGGTTTACATCGCCATAGATAAACCTGCAAGCACTGTTCCACCAACCATCGCCAGTACAATAACGATAATAACGACTGATGAAATTACTTTTCTTGTCTTCTTATCACTGAAATTAAACATTCCTATCACCTCTTTTTATTCTTCCATACTGTAGTATGATTTTATCCGTCAATCTCGAAATTTCATTCCGGGAAAGATAATCGATCTGCACAGATACGTTTATTCTATGATATTTTAGTAAATCCCGCAAGACTTCTTTTTGCTTTTTTGACGCCGGCTGCTCTTTTTTTACTTTATATACCAGCGGTTTACATCGAAACGCCTCCGGTGCCGACGAAAAATGGCTCCTTTTGACATTCCGGTACAGAAGGTGAGCCGTCAGCGCATCCGCCAGCGCCCTGTGGGCGTCGGTCTGCTTAATTCCGTAATAACGGCTGGCATTTTCCAGGTTTTTCTTTTCTTCCTCCGGCATAAACCTGCGGCAGAGTGTCAGGGTATCAATCCCCGATTTTTCAAAAACCAGCCCCTTATTCACCGCCGCCCGTTTCAAGAAACTGTAATCAAAAATAATATGATGTCCCAGAAGAGGCAGACCCCGGCAAAATTCAACAACCCGGCCAATTACATCCCCAATGTCCGGGGCACCGGCCGTCATCTCCCCGGTAATTCCCGTCAACTCCCGGATACGGCCGTCCAGTTCCCTCCTGGGGTTGACAAAGGTGGAAAATGTCTCTTTTATCTCTCCGTCAATTACTAAAACCGCACCTATCTCGATAATTTTATCGTGCTTCGGATCCAGCCCTGTTGTCTCTAAATCGATTGCCACGTATGAATCGGCTTCCTTTTCCTGAGCGGTTCCCCGCCTGCTCGTTTCTACCTTTATTATGTGTGCAGTTTCTTCCATTTTTATTCCTGCTTTCTCCAATAATCCGAAATTTTCTTACGTTATTTCCTTTTTTCCGCCCCAGGACAATTTTCTCTAAGGAAACACTCCCCGCATTTAGGACTTCTGGCAATACAGATACTTCTTCCCAGCGTAATAATCTGGATATTCCAGAGTATCCAGTGTTCTTTCGGTAACACCTTCATCAAATCATATTCGATCTTTTCCGGGTCCTCCTCTTTTGTCAGCCCCAGCTTCCTGGAAATCCGCTTCACATGGGTGTCCACGACAATACTCGGCTCATTATAGATATTGCCCCGTATAACATTCGCAGTCTTTCGGCCCACTCCGGCCAGGGACGTCAGTTCTTCGAGCGTCCGGGGCACTTCGCCGCCGAAATTTTCCACCAGTGACTTACAGCAGGCTATGATGTTCTTTGCTTTCATATGATAGAAACCGGTTGAATGGATGTCTTTTTCAAGCTCCTTCAAATCAGCATTTGCAAATTTCTCCAGTGTATCATATTTTTTAAAAAGATCCGCGGTCACGATGTTGACCCTGGCATCGGTGCATTGGGCGCTCATGATCACCGCTATCAGAAGCTGCCATGGTGTCTCATGGTTCAGGTAGCAGCGGTAATCCGTACCGTATTCTTCATCGAGAAGGGCCAAAATCCGCTCGACCCGCTCATCCCTCTGCGCTTTTGTCTCTCTCTGCATCTCTTTCCTCCTCTTACTGTCTTCCTTAAGTGAGCCGCTCGCTTCCCACCAGCTCTCCCCCGCTGAGAATCAGCCTGAACGCCCGGGCATTGCCAAACAGGGCATCCCTGTTCCTGTAGTCAAACAGAATCACACTTTGATCCCTCATCCCCTCCGCGTGAGCCATCTTGCTTATCTGGCGTGAATCATAATCTTCGTAACCCTCCAGAAGCGAAGGCATTTTG
This sequence comes from [Clostridium] symbiosum ATCC 14940, assembly GCF_000466485.1. Lineage (GTDB taxonomy): Bacteria > Bacillota > Clostridia > Lachnospirales > Lachnospiraceae > Otoolea > Otoolea symbiosa. Next base: position 16,955 of record NZ_KE992912.1, read on the forward strand.
GCCTCTTTAATAAAGAACTGTTTCACAGCCTCTTTAAAGGGCGCTTGTTCCCTGGCAAAGGAAGGACGGCTCTTGGCATTTTCCCTCAGGTAAAGATCATACATCAGCAGGTCGCGGTAAAGCTCCCTTTTTTCTTCCTCCCGTCCCTTCAGAACTGTTTCATTGATAAACCGGTATAGAATTTCATACCGCGCCAGGCGGCTGTGGCTGATCCCGGTAATCCGGTTCCCGTCATAGTAACCGGCCAGCTCCCGGTATAAATCAAAGGGCGTATCAAATTCCTTAACCAGCTCCTTCAGAACGTTTCTGAACTGCCCGCTGTTATAATGAACCTCCACCATCTCTTCCACGCCCTTAAGCCGTATGATATCATCGTAACCCAGCCATCTGGTGGAGAGCACCTCATAGGGAGGCTGTGATTTATAAAGCAGACCGTATTCCCCGGCCATTTCTTCCATATAAGAGCCCTTCAGTACCTTCAAAAAACCAAGCTGAAGCTGCTCCGGTTCCATTCGGTATACATCGTTAAATGACTTTCTGAAGCTTTCATATCCCTCATAGGGCAGCCCGGCGATTAAATCCAGGTGCTGATGGATATTCCTGAAACTGTTTACAGCATGCACATTGCGTTCCAGCTTTTCCAAATCCATCCTTCTCCTGATCTCGCGTATGGCTTCGGGGTTCGTCGTCTGGACTCCGATTTCAAGCTGGATCAGGCCGGGTCTCATCTGTTTCAGCAAAGCCAGTTCCTCCTCATCCAGAAGGTCAGCCGATATCTCAAAGTGAAAGTTCGTCACCCCGTTATCATGCTCCAGGATGAACTTCCAAATCTCCATCGCGTGGCTCTTCCTGCAGTTAAAGGTTCTGTCCACGAATTTCACCTGCGGGACACGCTTTTCCAGAAAAAAAGACAGTTCCTTCTTTACCATGTCCAAATCGCGGAAACGCACGGTTTTGTCGATTGAGGAAAGACAGTAAGAGCAGGAAAAGGGGCAGCCTCTGCTGCTCTCATAATAGATAATCCGATGCTCCAGCCCCTCAAGACTCCCATAGGAGAAAGGAATCCGGCTGAGCTCCATCAGCGGAGCCGGTGCGCCTGCCGATATTGTCCCGTCACTTTTTCTGAAAATGAATCCCGGCCTGTCCTTCAGCAGTTCCTCCAGGCGGGAATGGTTCCATCTCTTTCCCGCCTCTTTGCTTTCCATGAACGACATGCCGCAGCTTTCAACCAGCCGGAAGAATGTCTCTTCCCCTTCGCCGGCCATGACTCCCGTCACCTCCGGCAGCTCTCTGAGCATTTCTTCCCCGTTATATGACACCTCCGGTCCGCCGAGCCATATGGTAAGCTGCGGCATCACCTTTTTCAAATCCCTTACAAGTTCCTTTACATAAAGAATATTCCAGATATAGCAGGAAAATCCCGCTACATCTGGACTGCGTCTGTAAATATCCTGTAATACCAAATCCATCTGTTGGTTTATCGTATATTCCCCCATTTCAATCTGAATCCCCGGACACGCTTCCCCCTGCGCCCTCCTGGTCTCAAGCTTTTCCTGAGCATATTTATTCAGGCTGTAGATTCCCAGATTGGAATGGATATATTTTGCATTGACTGCCGCCAGTAAAAATTTCATCTTATAATGAAACCTCTATCTTTCTTCCCGTTTGGTTATACTGGTAATATCTGACCCCGGCTGAATCCAGCATCCGTTTCGATGCACGCACCGACGGTGTTGCGCCGTATTTGTCGCTGTCATATATCAGCGTCTTGATTCCGGCCTGAATGATGGCCTTCGCGCACTCATTGCAGGGGAACAGCGTTACATACAGCTTGCTGCCCTCCAGGCTGCCGCCCCGGTAATTCAGGATCGCATTGAGTTCACTGTGTGTCGTATAAAAATATTTGGCATTGTATGGGTCCTCCGTCTCCAGCTCTTTTCCCCACGGAAATTCGTCGTCGGAGCATCCCTTCGGAAAGCCGTTATATCCCATGGACAATATCTTATTATCACCGCTGACGATACAGGCCCCCACCTGCGTGCTCGGATCTTTAGAGCGCATGGCTGAAAGCTTTGCCACTCCCATAAAGTACTCATCCCAGGTAATATAATCATTTCTCTTTTCAGACATATGGAGCCCTCCCCGTATCTTAACCTGTTTTTCTTCCACTGTAACCGTCCTCCTACACTTTTTGTATTCTATATCCGGCCGCTTTGCTCAGCCGGTTCATAATTGCCTGTCCCAGATGGTCCTCCGGAAATCCCTCCGAATAAATATACTGTGCGCCCAAATCGTCAAATTCGCGCAGAAGGGCATACAGATTATGTGCTACCGTCTCTTCCTTTGCCCGCTCCCCAATACTTCTCACAAGGCCTCCGCCATAGCATTCCCGCGTTTCATCGGTGCAGATGATCCCTACTTTATATCCTTCTTTCAGCTTTTCGGACGCCAGTCTGTTGATTTCACAAACCACCTTTTCCTCTTCCCCTTCAACCAGGGTCAGATCGGCGTTTGGGGCATAGTGCCGGTATTTCATTCCGGGAGCTTTTGGCTTTAAGCCGGGGCTGACCGGCCCCAAGATAGCCGGATCAATCCGTACCTCTCCCACCGCCTCGTGAAGCATCTCCATAGTTACCGCGCCCGGCCTCAGCATAACCGGTATCTCCTCCGTCACATCGACAATCGTGGATTCCACGCCGATGCCCACAGGGCCGCCGTCCAGAATCATCTCAATCCGGCCGTTCATATCCTGAAAGACATGCTCCGCCCTGGTGGGGCTGGGACGTCCGGACGTATTGGCGCTCGGAGCCGCCACAGGTACGCCGGCCAGGCGGATCAGCTCCCTCGCCACCGGATCAGACGGCATCCTCACAGCCACCGTATCCAGTCCTCCCGTCGTCCCCAGGGGAACCAGATCACTTTTTGGAAAAATAAGTGTCATCGGTCCCGGCCAAAACGCTTTGGCCAGCTTTATTCCATTCTCCGGTATCCGGCTTACCAGGGGCCTGAGACCCTCAAAATCCGCTACATGGGCTATCAGGGGATTATCTGACGGCCTTCCTTTCGCCTCATATATCTTCCTGGCCGCCTTTTCATCCAGGGCATTGGCCCCCAGACCATACACCGTCTCTGTGGGAAAGGCAACCAGACCTCCGTTTTTTAATATTTCCGCCGCTTCCTCGAGGTATTTCTTCTCTTTTGCGGTAAACTTCCCTTCATCTGACACTTTTAATACTTTAGTATCCACTTCTGCGTCTTCTTTCTATATTAATGTATAATCTTCATTTTCGTTTTTTATCATAGCACACGCCTGTGACCGGCGCAAGAGCTCTTTGAGCCTCTCACCAGATTCTCGTTATAGAGATTTAGTTAAGCAGGTGAGGACGCCGCC
>NZ_KE992913.1 GCF_000466485.1 [Clostridium] symbiosum ATCC 14940
ACGATAACCTGTACGCTCTGCGCACAGGTCACCGTCCTCAGCAACAGACGGTGAAAAGCCTGCCCCGCGGGCTTTTCACCTCTGCCGACATTAAGAAGAAATTTGGAGGTTTGCCATGTCTATAATACTTGGCGTTTTGAATGAAGGTTTAATCTATGCACTGATGGCTCTTGGCGTCTACATCACCTATACCATCCTGGACTTTCCGGATCTGTCGGTGGACAGTACATTCCCAATGGGAGCGGCTGTAACCGCCACGTTGATTCTGGCAGGAATGCCGCCGGTTCTCACTCTGTTTATTGCATTTGGGGCAGGCGCTCTGGCCGGAACGGTCACCGGACTGATTCATGTCAAATTGAAGGTGCGCGACCTTCTTTCGGGAATTATCGTCATGACGGCCCTGTATTCGCTGAATCTTCGAATCACGGGCGATAAGGCAAATCTGCCGATTTTCAGCCGGGATACGATCTTTGACAATGAGTTCGTATACGGGCTCCCCTCTCCCCTGAATGAATTCAGCACCGTTGTGATTCTTCTTCTGATCGTGGCGGCAGTCAAAATACTCCTCGATCTATATATGAAAACGCGTTCCGGATATCTGCTGCGGGCCGTTGGAGACAACGAAACCCTTGTCACTTCCCTCGCGAAGGACAAAGGCTCCGTTAAAATCCTGGGCCTGGCTCTGGCGAACGGCCTTGCCGCCCTCTCGGGTGCCGTATACTGCCAGCAGAAAGGATTCTTTGAAATCTCCGTCGGCACCGGCACCATCGTTATGGGCCTTGCAAGCGTTATTATCGGAACAAAAGTATTTGCCAGATTCGGGAAGCTGAAAGCGACGACGGCCGTCATACTCGGAACAATCGTATATAAAGCATGCGTCTCTGCGGCCATGGCGGTCGGCTTTAAGACACTATACTTAAAGCTTATCACTTCTGCGTTCTTCCTCGTAATCCTTGTAGTCAGTGAAAACGGAAAGAAGAAGGTGAGATAAATGCTGGAATTAAAACATATTGATAAGTATTATAATCAGGGAACCATCAATGAGATGTGCCTGTTTGAGGATTTTAACCTGACTGTCAATGAGAACGAATTTGTTTCCGTGGTCGGAAGCAACGGTTCCGGCAAGACAACACTCTTAAATATCATCTGCGGCAGCATCCCCATTGACAGCGGCCGGATCATCATTAACGGAAAGGATATCAGCCGGATGCCTGAATTTAAACGCCAGCGCACCATTGGCCGCGTCTATCAGAATCCTGCTATGGGAACCTGCCCCAATATGACGATCCTGGAAAATATGGCTCTGGCCGATACAAAGGGGAAGCCGTTTAACTTAAAGCGCGGTACTGATAAGCAGCGTATCGACTTCTACCGTGAAAACCTGCGCATGCTGGGGCTGGGCCTGGAAGATAAGCTGGAGGTCAAGGTCGGCGTCCTCTCAGGGGGACAGCGACAGGCCATGGCTCTTCTGATGTCCACAATGACCCCCATAGAATTTCTGATTCTGGACGAACACACGGCTGCCCTGGATCCGAAAACGGCTGAGATTATCATGGAACTGACCGGGAAAATTGTCCGGGAAAAGAAGCTGACCACTATTATGGTCACACACAACCTCCGCTATGCCGTGGAGTACGGCAACCGTCTTCTGATGATGCACCAGGGCCATGCTATCCTGGATCAGACAGGGAAGGACAAAGAAGGTACGAAGGTGGAAGATCTGCTGGATAAATTTAACGAAATCAGCATTGAATGCGGAAATTAAAACTGTAGAGGTCACGCCCGCGTGTTATTTCCTCTGCAAAAAAGGGCTGCCGCCGGCAGCCCTTTTTCCTTAACTATGGATTTCCATTTAGAAACACAGTATATTCTAATATCCCAGCTGGCAGAGTACATTGCCAGGTTCCTCAACGATAACCAAGTCCGCCTTATGATCCATGTAATGCTCTTCTTTATGGATTATGATAAGGTTGTGTCCATTGTAGTACCTGACATAGTTGGAAAACACCTCGGACTGCATTGTTGTCCCCAACAGCAGCAGAACCTCCGCCTTTTCGATCTCTTCGGTGGTTCTCGTCATGATACGGCTGTCCACCATCTCCCCAAAAAGGGAAACGAGAGGCCGGATCACCGAATGACATATCATACAGTAAGGAACTCCCTTACTGTTTTGTATATCTTCTACCGAGTAATATTCACCACAGTGAGGACAGCGGTTCATAAAAATCGTACCATGGAGATCGATTACATTTTCGCAGCCGCCCCTCTTCTCCTGATCAAAAATATTAGAAGTAATAATGCAGTGCAGATGGCCTGCCCTCTCCATCGCCGCCATTATATGGCTGGAAGGGCCCGGTTCCGGTATTTTATCCAGTATTTCTTCATGGTAAAATTTAAAGAACTGCATCGGGCGGGTATTGTAGTAGGAGCTGGTGAAAATTTCTTCCGGAGACGCTCCATAAACACGCTCGATTTCATAAGCACGTTCCGGCTTTTTGATGCCGATAAAACCGCTCTCTTCCGTCATTCCTGAGCCGCAGAGCGCAACTGTGTAATTACTATTTCTTAAGATTTCACGTAAACGGCCGATTTCTTTCTCCATATGCTTCCCTCCCTGTATCATTTTCCCACTTTACAACTTCATTATACTAAAAACAGGGAAAGGTTACAAGAAAAAGGTTTTTACAAAAGTTTACATCAGCCGGAAACACCTGGCCGTATGGCCTGCAGCAACCATCGTATCCTCCGGCCTCGCCTCGCGGCAGCGGCTGCAGCGTTTCGGACATCTCGGGTAGAAGAAACATCCCCGGAAACCGGCCGGAACGCCTTCTCCGATATCTGCCACCGCCTTCTCCGACGCAGCCGTATCTCCGTCCGGAGCGGAATTCAGAAGCAGTTCCGTATAGGGATGGGCCGGTGCGCGGTATATCTCCTCCGCAAGTCCCGACTCTACGATCTCTCCCCGGTACAATACCACCACCCGGCGGCATATCCGCCGCACAATGTTCAAATCATGGGTGATAAACAGGATGGTCATTTTCTTTTCATTATGGAGCCTCAGAATCAGCCTTAAAATCTGAGACTGAACCGTGACATCCAGGGCCGATACCGGCTCGTCCGCAATGATCAGCCTGGAATCCATCAAAAGCGCTGTTCCAATGCTGATTCTCTGTCTCTGGCCGCCTGACAGCTCCCTCGGCCTCCTGTCCGCAAATGACGGGTCGAGGCCGACATCGACAAGCATGTCCGCAACCATCTGCCTGCGCTTGTCCCTGTCCGTAATGCCGCGAAGGCGCAGCGGTTCCTCCAGAATCCATCCAATCTTTCTTGCCGGGTTCAGGGAACTGAACGGATCCTGAAACACCATCTGGGGCCTCAGATTATCATCCATTTTAACAATCCCGGTATAGTTGTTATGAAGTCCCAGAATCGTCTTGCACAGCGTGGACTTGCCGCAGCCGCTCTCCCCGACGATCCCCAGGATTTCACCGTCATAGGCAGTCATCGATACATCGTGAATGACATGCTTTTTGCCCTTTTTTTTCCAGAAGGCGCCTGCCCTTGTATCATAGTATACGTTTAAGTCTTCCAGGCGGAGTATTTCCCGACCGTTGCCTCCGGCCGCATGGTCCTCCGGTATGGAGGCGACCAGGCGCTTCGTATAGTCATGCTTCGGGTTTAAGAGGACCTCCCGGGTTCCCCCCTCCTCCACGATATCCCCCTTATATACGACAATCACACGGTCGCAGATCTCCTTTATCACATTCAGGTCGTGGGAGATAAAAAGGATGGACGTATTATTTTCCCTGTGTATCTTTTTCAGCAGACGCAGAATCTGGGCCTGGACAATAACATCCAGAGCAGTCGTCGGCTCATCGGCGATAATCAGGTCGGGGGAACAGACCGTGGCCTGGGCCAGCATAACCCTCTGGCGCATTCCGCCCGACAGTTCATGCGGATATTTCGTGCAAAGGCTTTCCGGATCTGAAAGTCCCACTTCCTCAAGGGCGGCAGTCACCCTTTCGTGTATCTCTTTATCAGACAGGGAGGTATGCAGCTTAAGGCTCTCCCCCACCTGCTTTTCTATCTTCATAACAGGGTTTAAGGAGGTCATCGGTTCCTGGAACACCATGGCCATCCTGCTGCCCTGAAGCTTTCTCTTTTCTTCGTCCTTCATCGTCAGCAGATCGGTTCCTTTAAAAAGGATCTGCCCCTGTGTTACAATCGCATCTTTAGGAAGCAGTCCCATAAGCGCCAGCGCGCTCATGGATTTCCCGGAGCCGGACTCTCCGACAACACCCAGGATTTCCCCTTCCCTTACTTCAAAGCTGATTCCCTTCACCGCCGGGGATATGGTCTTCCCCTCCTGAAAGCCAATGGTCAAATCTTTAATTTCTACTAATGGTTTCACGGCTTTCCTCCTCGTATAATAAGTTTGTAAGCAAGAAA
>NZ_KE992914.1 GCF_000466485.1 [Clostridium] symbiosum ATCC 14940
CGTTCCGGACGCGTCCTCCAACCTCAGTTAAATCCCTATTTACTTCCTCCGGCTCATATGCTAAACTTGGAACAGAATTATAAGGGGGACTAATAAATGGACATAAATTATGAACTATACAAAGTTTTCTACCACGTAGCCTCAACCCTCAGCTTTTCGGAGGCATCAAAGCAGCTTTTTATCTCACAGTCGGCAGTCAGCCAGTCTATTAAGGTTCTGGAAAAAAAGCTGAATCAGACGCTTTTTATCCGAAGTACAAAGCGCGTCCAGCTGACACCGGAAGGCGAGATTCTGCTAAAGCACATAGAACCGGCCATGAACCTGATTAAAAAGGGGGAGAGCCAGCTTCTCGAGGCCAACACCTTAAACGGAGGCCAGCTTCGGATTGGCGCAAGCGATACGATATGCCGATATTTTCTCGTTCCCTTTTTAAACGAATTTCACAAGATGTATCCGAATATTCATATTAAAGTCACGAACCGCACTTCCATTGAGTGCGCCAGGCTGCTTGATAACGGACAGGTCGATTTTATCATCACCAATTATCCCAACTCAGGGCTGTCCAATACGCAGAATATACAGGTCATCCATGATTTTTCCGATGTATTTGTGGCAAATGAAACGTATTTTCCCCTGAAAGACAGAATGATCACACTGAAGGAATTGCAGTCCTATCCCATCCTGATGCTGGATCGCAAAAGCACTACCAGCGAATTTCTGCACAGCATGTTTCAGAAGCACCAGCTGGATCTGGTACCTGAGATTGAACTGAGCAGCAATGATCTGCTCATCGATTTGGCGAAAATCGGGCTGGGGATCGCGTTTGTTCCGGATTTCTGCATTCCGCAGCAGGAGGAAAATTTCTTCATTCTCAATTTGGAAGAAACGCTTCCCAAGCGCCAGCTGGTCGTCGTCCACAACGAAACCCTCCCAATCTCCCAGGCCGCCAGGCAGTTCATTGAGCTTCTTGAGGGAAACACGGACAGGGATTAGAGGCGGTTCCAGAAGTTTTCCAGTTCCTGCCGCACCGTCTTCAGGGTCACGCGGCGGCAGTCGTCCCACTCTCTCGGAAACAGCTCGCGGTAATCATTTCGTAAGAACCGGTCGTCCAGCAGCAGGATGATGCCCTTGTCACCGGCGGTGCGGATCACGCGTCCCGCCGCCTGCATGACTTTATTCATTCCGGGATATTGGTAGGCAAAGGCAAATCCTTCCTGCTCCTCCTCGTCAAAATATCCTTTCAGTATCTCCTGCTCCGTACAGACCATGGGGAGGCCCGTTCCGACAATAATAGCTCCTATCAGCCTTTCTTCTTTCAAATCAATCCCTTCGGAAAACAGTCCGCCCATTACGCAGCATGCGACAAGGGAATTCTCCCGTTCCTGTTCAAACTCTTTTAAAAAATCTTCCCTCTGCGCGTCCGTCATCCTGTTTTCCTGCACCAGCCAGTCAATCCCGGAATCCTGCAAATATAGCTTCTGCGCATCCGAACCATCCGCAAAATCCGGCCGCCCTATCCGGCCGTCGTATAACAGCTCCAAAACATGGTTCATGTATTGATAGGATGGAAAAAAAACAATATAATTTCCTTTTCTGGCCTCCGCGGCCTGACGGATATAATCCAGTATCTTCCGGTATTCCGTACGGTTTCTCCTGGTATAACGGCTTGTGACATCGGCAGCAGCCAATAGGAGGCGGTGCTCCTGTGAAAACGGTGAATTGACATATACCGTGTAATCTTCTTCATCATTGCTCAAAAGCTGCCTGTAATACCGTATCGGCAGCAGTGTCGCAGAAAAAAAGACCGAACTGTTCCCCTGGGCAAGGCATTCCCCAATATGCACAATCGGATTCACGCAGAGCAGCTTTATCTTAAAATCGCCGGACTCTGTCAATTCAGTGTAAATGCGGTAATGTTCGTCGACTCTTTCATAAATGTTCAGGAAATTGCGGACGGTAAAATAGAAATCCAGCAGCTCTTCCCGTCCCTCACTTCCCTTATATTCATCCATGTATTTTTCCAGCTCGGAAAACAGGGAGGTCAGAGCCGTCACCAGATGATCCGCATCGGCAAGGATCTGCCATCCCTCACACTGGCGTTTCATTTCCAGACAAATCTTGTTGACGCGTTCCAGCTGCCTTGTCAGGCGCGGTGATTTATCTTTTACAAGACGTTTTGCTGCCAGCACATCCTCTTTTATCAGAACCGCGCTGTACATCTCCCTCGCCCTCGGCACCAGATTATGGGCCTCATCTATCAGAAAAATATACTCCCCCTTCGCCCCATCCGCAAAATAGCGTTTCAACCGGACATCCGGATCAAACACATAATTATAGTCACAGATTATTCCATCCACAAAGCTGCTGATATCCAGGCAGTATTCAAAGGGACAGACCTTAAATTTCTCCGCATATTTAAGAATGACTTCCCTCGTAATCCCAAACTCCTTATGGACAATCTCATACACCGCATCATTTACCCTGTCAAAGTGGCCTTTGGCATACGGACAGGCATCGGGATTGCACTCCGGTTTTTCCAAAAAGCAGAGTTTATCTTTAGCTGTGATGGTAACGGAGCGGAAATAAAGCCCCTGCTCCCTCAGAAGCGCAAATGCCTCCTCCGCCACGCCTCTCGTAATTGTCTTAGCCGTCAGATAAAAAAGTTTATCTCCATGCCCCTCTCCGATTGCCTTCAGGCTGGGAAATACGGTGGATAGTGTCTTTCCGATTCCGGTCGGCGCCTGGATAAACAGCTTTCGCCGCCTCGCTTCAGTCCGGTATACACTGACCGCCAGCTCCCTCTGCCCTTCCCGGTAAGGGAACGGAAACTCCAAATCTTTCAGAGACTCATCCCGTCTCTGAACATTGTGGTAAAGATATCTGGCCCACTTCACATATTCATGGATCAGTCCCATAAACCATTCCTTCAATTCCTCCATGGTTTTGATGACCTGAAAACGTCTTACCTCCTCCGTATCCAGATTACAGTATGTCACCTGGATTGTGAGTTCTTCAAGCCCCTCGTTTAATCCGTAGAAATAACCATAGCACATGGCCTGGGCCAGATGCACCTCCACCGCCTCTTCCAGAACGCTGATATCCATGTAAACGCCCTTTATCTCATCGATTGTCGCCCGGTTTCCATCCCTGATAATTCCGTCGGCCCGGCCTTCCACCAGGATTTCGAAGCCGTCCTCCTCCACACTGCATTTCAGCGGCACCTCCGCCAGGTAGCCGGAACCCATCTTTTTCTGGATTTTGCGGTGCATACGGCCTCCCGCCAGCATTGCCTCCTTCTGATCCACAGCCGTCCTTCTATTATCTAAATCGCCGGAGCGCAGGACAAATTCCACCAGGTTGCGCACAGAAACCCGTATCTGTTTTCCTTTCATCTCCATCTGTCCTTCTCCTTCCGACTCTTATGATTCCCTTTTATATTTTATAATATAGCGAAAAGGGATCGCAGTCTCCTGCAATCCCTTTTCTCAATTGTATGCAAATTTTTTAAGCAGCTGTGACAGCCTTTGCCGCTGTCCTATCTAGAAATGCTTCAAATTCTTTATTTTCCCCGCTATATTCTACTGTCAATACTCTGGTCAAATCGAGGCTCATAACGCCTAATAGAGATTTGGCGTCAATCACGACGCGGTTGTAAAAAACATCTATATCGAATTCGCATTTCGTTGCAGCTGCTACAAAATCTTTTGCATCTTCTACAGTACCTAACATTATTCTTTTCTGCTTCATAATCAAAACTCCTTTAACTGGTGCAACTTATTGCTGATTCAAGTATTACTTATAGCACCTTATGCAAAATTTGTCAAATTTTCTTTCTAAAATCCGGAAATCGGCTCTTGTAAATTATTGACAATTTTACATTCTCTATTCAGAAATTTATGATCGTTTTTACCAGCACATCTACTTTCGCAGCTTTCGTTTATTAGAACTGTTGTAAAGATTATTTTTGATAAGGTGTGCAGTTCGCCTAAATTTATAAGATTACATAAAATTTCCAGCTAAACATACGTTCTCATTATAGTATATAACCTTGTTCCGTGCAATCTTTTCTTCGATATTTCCTTTTCTTTCCTGTGAGGACGCCGCCGGGACGGCCAGCGGGGGAATATGAGGCTTCCGTCCCAATGACCGTTTATCTCCTTATCTCTGATGATGAACAAGCACTCCGCCGCCTACATACTATTTAGAGAGGAAGTAAATAGTATGATCCTCCCTGATAAAATAAAAGAGGTGATCTTATGGCATATGACCAGATAAATCCCAACGGCAGAGACAAGATTCCACGCTCCGCAAGAAGCACGGAACCTGCATGGGTAACGACCGTGGCTCTTCCTCCCGAAGCGGCGCCGTTTGACCTGCAGGCCGCAATTAACGCAGCCGGCGACGGAGAACCGACGGTCATCGAACTGAACAGTGATATCATACTCAATGGATACGATATTAAAATACCACAGGATAAAATTATAAAGCTTACAAGCGCCGGAGCAGAAATCACCCATTCAATTGATGCCAACCGGCTTTTTCGGGTACTCAGCGTTTCGTCCCAAGCGGCGCTCTATTTGGAAAACATCATCATCACCGGAGGCGTTGGAACCGACAGCGGGGCCGGTGTATCGGTTTTTGGCGGCACGCTTGTCATGAACAACAATGCCGCCATAACCGGCAATCAGGCTTCCGGAGCCGGCGCCGGAGTACTCATCCGGAACGGCGGTACATTCTGCATGAACGGCGGTGAAATCACCAATAACACGGCAGGGACTGAAGGCGGCGGTGTCAATAATGGAACGGGCGGTATCTTTCTGATGGCCGGCGGCATCATATCCGGAAATTCATGTCCGCTTATCGGCGCATCCAGAGGCGGCGGTGTGTTTAATTCCGGTATTTTTACTATGGAAGGCGGTGAAATTTTCGGTAACTATGCCATCATTTCCGGCGGCGGTGTATTCAATGCCGCGTATTTCACCATGGAAGGGGGTAAGCTCTGCGGCAACTCTTCCGGAGGGAACGGCGGTGGCATTTATAATGCCGGCAGTGAAAGAAGCTTATTTATAGCGGGCGGAGAAATTTCCGGCAATTTTGCAGCGGGCAGCGGGGGCGGCATTTATATGCATCCCGTGGAGGGCACCGCTCCCCTGATAACCGTCACAGGCAAAAGCCTGATAGCGGACAACATGGCCGGTCATGACGGCGGCGGCATCTGGATCTCCTTCGGGCAGCCCTGCAGGCTGGAGATTGGGCCGGACACGGTCTTTTCCGGAAACAAGGCTTCCCGGGCGTTTAACCGCAGCCCAGCCGACGACGGTGCCTGCAGTGATCATATTGCTGCCGTCCGCTGGACATCTCCGTTTCCGCAGGGATACAATAACTATGATATCAGTTATACCAACGGCACTCCCTTCCTCTTCCCGGCAAAGGTTACCATACAGGCCGATCAAAAATCGGTAAGCCAGGCTCTCCCCGCCGGACGGTTTGCATTCGGACTGTTTAACGGGAACGGAAGCCGGATTGCCTCTGCTGTCAGCGATGCTGCCGGAATGATTATATTTCCCTCCATCACAATCACACAGACCGGAATTTTCAATTATTCGATACGTGAGCTGACGCAAAACGGCACCTGGAGCAATGATACCGGATATCCTGTAACAATTACGGTCACTGAAAATGGAAAAGGACAGCTGACGGCAAATGTCTGCTATCCTGACAGAGCGCCGGTTCTTACCGGTACATTCAGGCATTCCGTTCCAAAGCCTGTAACTGTCAGGTTCCATGCAAGAAAGAATGTCTGCGGAGCCTGCCAGTACGCCGGCCGGTTCACCTTTGGCCTTTTCGATATCAAAGGGAAGCGTGTTTCCACTGCGGTCAATGACGCATGCGGGAATATTGCCTTTCCATCCATCATGTATACCAAAGCAGGTATTTATTACTACACCATCCGCGAGCTGACACAGAAAAACGACTGGACGGCAGACAGCACCGTTCACCCGGTAACCGTTAAGGTATGCTCCGGCCAGGGCCGGCTGACTGCCGATGTTCAGTACCCGGGCGGCCTGCCCTGCTTCTATAAGCTGCTGCCGCATGCCCTGCCGTTTTAACGGCTGGTAATGTACGGCAGGAATCTGAACCCGTTATATTCCTTTGAACATTAAAACAGGGAGCCCAAGCGGTAAAACTGATCGGCTCCCTGTCTTTCTTCTCCACGATATTCTCTAATTTTCTTTATTTTTACTCTGCTTGCTCCGGTTCTCTATTTCACTCTTACAATATGCTGGCAGTAAATATAAAGATTTTTTATTTTTACTGCCTCCTGACCGTCATCTCCAAGCACGATCGGCTGGGTTCCTGACGGAGTAAAATAAAGTTTAAATGCAATTGCATCCTGGCCGATATTAAGCCTCTCCTCCGGCTCATACGGAAACTCCCGGCATGAAAGTCCCAGATATGAATACATTACCCGCTCCAGCTCAGGGTTTCTGAAAACCTGAACCACATCCTCCTCGGCCTCGCCTTTCATCTCAATGATTGCTTTGGCCTCATCAAATTTCAAATTTGTGAAGCGGTATTCGCCGTTTCCCAGAATATAGGCTAAAGTACCATTATCAAGCAATAATAAAGGATCTGATTTCCCCATAATTTCTTCCTCCTCCACCATATGTACTGCAAACTGTATTTATTTATAATATAAAGAATGCATGATAAAGTCAACTCACTGTCAAGAACGTAACAATATCTCCATCGTCTGTTCCAGCCTCTGGCGGCTCAGGAACACCCCGACCACGCCTGAGACCATACTCAAAACGTTAATCTCTTCCAACGTCCAGACACGTTTTTCCCCGCACTGGTCAAAGCCGATCAATCCTCTTCTTTTTTTCTTTTCCACTAACAGGCACTGGAGCATGGATACGATATCCTGTGACGCCAGAACGTCTTTTGTTCTTCCGCTCAGATTTCCGATATCACGGCAATAAAATATTCCATTTTCATCAAACAGCTGATCATACCGGTTCCCGTCCGTGTATTCAACATCCTGAAGAAAATCCTTCTGAGGCTTTACGCCGTCATTACACCATTCAAATGTGTTGGAGCAGAGCCTGCCATCCTCTGAATCCTCAAAAATATAAACCCGGCTCACGCCAAACTGGCGGCCGATTATCTCCAGCACCTGGGTAATGGCATTCGGTATGTCTTCCTCCTTTTGCAGTACCCCGAACACATACTCCGACAGAGTCTGGTTCCTGTATCTTTCCTGCATTCTTATTTCAGGAGCCTGCTGTACATAGCTTCGTCCGGCATTGAATTCTGATTCCAGTATGGAATGATAAAAAACACACTGGTTTTTCCCCTTTTCTTTCGCCTTGTAAAGAGCCAGATCCGCATTTTTGTATAATTTTTTATAATCATTACCATCCAGAGGGGCAAACGCCACTCCGGCGCTGCAAGACAGCATATAACCGTCCCGTTCCAGGAACTCCTCCATTTTCTCTTTTATCTGTTCAAACTTATCGGCTATCACGTCCTGGGAGCGGGCCCCCGGCATTATGATAACAAATTCATCGCCGCCAATCCGGCCTACAATGTCCCCGGCACGGAAGGTCCGCTTAAGCAGTACGGCAATATCCGAAAGCAGCACGTCTCCGCTCAGATGACCGTAAACATCATTAATGTATTTGAAATTATCCAAATCAATAATCATGAATGCACAGGGCGAATCCTGCATTGCTTTTTCAATGAACTTGCCTCCCAGCTCCTCTGCTGCCGCCTTGTTGTACAGACCGGTCAGAGCATCATAGAGCGCCTTTTGAACCAGCATATCGACATTTCGTTTTTCCTTATCGATATCCGATATTACTCCGATCGCCCTCTTCCTGCCGGACTTTCTTGTATCCTGCAAAGCTATTCTGACTCTGCACCAAAGATAATGCCCGTCATTCCCGGCGATTCTTATCTCCATCTCTTTTACCGGAACATCCATCTTCATATCCCGGGCCGCATTCATCAGCAGATGTATATCATCAGGGTGTACATGGCTGAAGGGGGCCATGGTGCTGACATTCTCCGTCATGGGAGAATAACCGAAGGTTTTCACCCAGTTGTCCGAAAAGAATATCCGGTCATCAGACAGATCCCACTCAAAAATAATATCATTGGTCTGCTCCATTATAATCCGGTGCTTTTCCAGACTCAGGTGCAATTCCTCAAGAATCTTCCGGTTCTCTGTGTTATCTGTCAAAATACAGTAGAATACTTTCTTTCCATCCCGCTCCACCAGCTGTCCGTGATCCAGCACCGTTACCAGCCTTCCGTCCCGGCATCTGACTCTGTACTCTATCTTCTTAGTCTTTCCCTGTGCCATCTGAATCTGTACAGAATTCCAGGTGCTTTCCAGATCTTCCGGGTAAATCAGGCGCCGGAACTGATTATGGAATTCCTGTTCCATCTCTTCCCTGCTATATCCGAACATATTTAAAAAGCCCTGGCTGTACTGGAGCAGATTCAGTTCTTCATTATATTCACAGCATATGACTCCGCCCGGTACATTCTCCATCAATGCATTTAAATTCTCATTCTTCTCTTTCAGCAGTTTTTCCTGCTCTTCCAGCCGGCGAAAAAGCGCCCTGGCATGCTGCTGATCCATTGTCCTGGGGAAATTTTCATCCTCGAGCTGATTCCGGCTTCCTTCCGACATATGAACCTGCAGAACCCTCAGCTCACCGTTTTGTTCCCTTACCACCGCAGTGACCCGAATCTTCAGCTTATCAAAAAACGCCTCTTTACCGGACTCCTGAATCACCAGTTTTTCTGATACCGCAGCAGTACGGGGATCCAATATTTTAATATCATACTCTTCTTCCAATATATCAAAAGCACTTGGATACAATTGATATTCCTGTTCAAAAAATCTTTTTGCACCGGAAATGCCACGGCCGCTTTCTTGCTGTCCCGTTCCTATCCATTCCACATTTTCATCCATGCCGGATAATACTTTCTGTATATCGCGCTCTACCAGATATGCTCTTTGAAGCCGGCAGACAAATTCTTTTACTCTGTTTTCAAACAATATGTCCATGCCCCCTTTTCCCCCATAACATTTCTTAAATTAAGCATACTGGAAAACATGGATCATGTCAAGAAAGCATCATTGTACCTTTGCTGCATTTTGAACGAAAATCCCGAGTTTCACGGTGCGTAACGGCGCTTTTTGGCGGGATGTGATTGACTTTGATTCACGGCGGTTTTGAAAAAAACAATCAAAGCCGCCATTTCTAAATTAATCGGCTATTTAGTATCTGAGTCTAATTCTCCTCTTTTCAAAAAAGAAATCGAAGTGGTAATTAAAATCTGCTTCACCGCTCTCGAAGCAGGCAGGAACGTTTGTTCTGCACAAGTGCAAAAAAAATAATTTATAAAACTTATTATATCTAATAGGCTTTATAAATTATTTTTATCACACTTAGAAACTTCTCTTTTGCTCTCCTTGAAAACCTTGACTTCACAAGATTATTCAGCAGGGGAAGAGGGATTCGAACCCCCATTAACGGTTTTGGAGTTATCAATTAAGTAACGGTTTATTTGCGGTTGTTTTTGTTCTTGTTAGGTTTGATATTGATTTTACTATATTTTCGTGATGTCTCATGATGTCAATTAAAATGCGGTTTTATAAGTTTTGGTAAGCTCTGTCCGTATTTTGTCCGTTTTTAAATTATGCTCCTTTTGCTTCCTTATATAAAGGACTAAATAATATTGGACATCCGGATCACTCCTAATCGCCTGCATCGTCTATAAATTCAACTATATCTTTTATCTCACATTTCAAAATTCTGCAAAGCTTTTCAGCCGTTAACATGGTAATATTGGCATTGTTTTTCAAGTTATGGATTGTCTTCTTATCAATCCCTTTCTTGATAAGCTGATATGTCGTAATATCCTTTTTCTGCATCGTTTCCCATAACGGCCTATAACTAATCATCTTTACACCCCTCTTGCATTAACTATACTTTGCAACCTGGGGCTTGAATATACTGATTATATTCAGTATAATAAGCCATATTATTTCCATTATTTACCAGCACTATCACTGTACCAAAGTAGTATGATAAAGTTAAAGGGGAGGGGGATTGACATGAAAAAATGGAACCGATTTAAGCTTGATATCCTATACTACTTATCTGCTATCGACCTTGCGTTAACTGGATTTGCATTTACTGTCAGGTATGTTGTAAAGCATCGAAGGATACCTAAAAAAGCACAAAAATATAGCAGGGAGGAAATACGCGAAGAACTGAAAAAGATTGCTAAAGAACAAAAAGAAAAAGAGGCCCCGGTTGAGGGTCCGGGGCCTAGTGAAGAGTAGGATATGGCAAGCCCCTCTTCTATACTAGATAAACGATCGAGGGGCTTGATTGTGACAAAATATTACAAATTTTGCATATTAAATTAATCTACACACCATATCTCCAGACCGCCAAACCCTCCGGCCCGCTCGTGCCAGCATGCCCCTTCCAGAGGCCCTCCCGCCGTGCCATCCAGGTAGTACCAGTCTCCCGGATCCTCCGGCCCGATGACGCTGCTGCCGTTCCAGCGCTGCCAGCCGGTCAGCATGTATCCGTCCTTACCGAAAAGGTACCAGTGATGATTGATAAGCTGCCACTCATTCGTGGCATATCGGCCGTCAGACTTACGGTAACGGTATTTTCCCTGGGTATCGTGTTCCCAGTCTCCAACTGCCTTCTCAGGCCCAGACAACGCCGCCTTAAATGCATCCCAGGTATGTTTCGTGTGATTATAAACATATGGGTTGGGGCATATCTTACCTGTCACGTCGTAATGCCGGATGATATGGTCTGCCGGCACGTTGTACTTGTCCATCAGATCTCTGGTCAGCTCCACTGCTGCCTCCACTGTCGCGTCCTCAAAGTACCAGTCACGGCTGGTGTCTGCCTGGCTGCCCTTATTGCGCACGCACAACTCTATTCCGATGCTGTTGGCGTTGCGGCACTCCGGATGCTTGTAGGACTTCGCGCCGCAGTGCCAGGCAATGTTCTTATCCTCTACCGACTGCCATATCTCTCCCTCAAAGCCCACAAAGTAGTGGGCGCTGGCCCCGATGTATTTGCTTGCATAATACTCACAATTGGCTTTTGCTCCGCCTGTAGCTCCTACATAATGGATCACGATATACTTGATACGGCTTAACTGACCAGGATTGTAATTATATGGTGTAAGTAATTTATGTATCTGCATAACTTCCTCCAATCAAAAAAGGCCCAGGATGTCCCAGGCCATATGTATAGTTGTTGCGATGTCGCAACTCCGGTATAACCCCACCGGCCGGAAGATGGTCGGATCACCGCCTCTCTACTGATTACTGTCACCCTGTCCATAATCGTTGCTGTCAATCTTGTCCTTTAAGACCGCGATATATTTAAGCAGCCAATCCGGCACAGCAGCGCCCATTCTGCCAGCGTTTTCAACGATAGACAGTAATTCGTTCAGCAAGTACCAAACGGCCACCAGAAGGCCGAAAAACGCGCTTGTCGGCATTACAATTCCAAGGCTTCCAGATACCCTAGCTATTACATAATCAACTACCATCGCCACAGCGATCACGCACAGATAACCAACTTTTTTGATGATACCTTTAGCCCCTTTTTTACTGCTCCATCCATATCTTTTGTCATCCGGATGGTCAATAGCTTCTGTTTTGCTGGCAAGCATGCCCGTGATATAGTCTAAGACCATCATCCCCATTAAAACGCATAATACGGGGTACAGGATTCCCAGCTTGTCACTTAAAAAAGCGCCAGCCGCCGCCAAGGCTCCCTGAATTGCAATTACGTATTCCTTTTTCATTGTCTGTCTCCTTTACTCCGTCGGATTCTCTTTCAGCCATTTTTCAACCTGTGGCCGCCACCACGTCTGTACCTCTTCCAGCGTCATTTCTCCTGCTCTTATTTTTAACCCGTAAAATCTTCCCATTATGACATCCCTCCTGCTTGTTCCGCCAGACTTCCTGCAAGTTTGGCTACATCATTGATGGCCCCGTCCTGTACCTGCTGCCCCTCTTCAACTACTGCCACGCGCTCTGTAAGCCGTTCCACATCCGTTTTAGGACGCAGGCTATAAGTTGTCAGTACTGTTCCATCAACGGCCACCACGGACGTTTCAGACACCAGCACCAGGTCGGTATAGGTTCCGACCGTCAGCCCGGCGCCGTTTTTAATCTGCACAGCAGCCAGGTTGTCCGGAGTAAGCAGCTCCCAAGTGGCAAGCATCGCCGCACGGTCAGCGGACAGCACCTGTAATGCTCCCAGGCTGGCTCCGGCCTCAAGTTCAATTTCATGTCCATTTTTTAAAATTAGTTTGTCTTTATTCATTTTCCCTATCTTCCTTTCTTTTTTGTTAAGTTACTCAATTAAATTGTTATTTCGATTCCGGGTGGCAGTTATTTTTTTGGGATGTTAATATAATATACCCTTACGGTATGGGCGACCGTTGAAGTGATAATTAGTCTATCGTTAATCAATATATGCCCGATAATATAATTATTGTTGGACAAAGATGCCATACCAGTTACGATATTGTCATATGCACTTAATGCGGTTGTCTCTGTTTTTCCTTCCTGGCAGGTAACGTCCAGGAATTTAATTTTCAGATCGCCATTTAATTGAGTATATTTGTTCATTAAATCTGTCAATCTCTGGTCAATTATTGGTCCCAGCGCACCGCTCAATACAGTCCCTACTTCCGTTGCAAGCAGATTGTTTACTATATTACTTTTAGCAATAAGCTCATTTATTACTTTATTGGCCACCGCATCAATCAAAGCCTGTGTGGTGCTTTCCCCCAGGGCGTCAATCACAAGTCCATAGGTATCTGTCACCTTGACGCTGGCGGCTGTACCGTCGAATCCGCCGAACCCCTCCGCTATCTGCCTGGCCTCGGCAGCACTGGCGGCCGCATTTGTTTCTGATTGTTCGGCAGCGGTCTTGGAGCTGGCAGCCGCTGCCTGGGAACCGGCTGCCTGAGTGGCTGAGGTTGCCGCTGCTGCTGCTTTTTCTGTCGCCGTGACAATTGCTGCCTGGATGCTATCAACGGCAGCTTGTGCATTGTGGGCTGCACTGGCCGAGTCTTCAGCCGCCTGGTTCACGTTCTGCACCGTATCATTTACGGTCCCCTGTATTTTTTCAAAGGCTGCCACGTTGG
>NZ_KE992915.1:0-5262 GCF_000466485.1 [Clostridium] symbiosum ATCC 14940
AATAAAACAGGTAGTGAAACTTGACACTACCATAATAAGCTCGGAGGCTAAAAAGATGAAATTTGATCGTATAAGAGATTTACGTGAGGATAATGATTTAACACAAGATTATTTAGGAAAAGTTTTAAATGTATCACAACGCACCTATTCCAGATATGAAAATGACGAACGCGCTATCCCGATTGAAGTATTCAGTAAACTGGCCGATTTTTACAACACAAGCGTAGACTATCTGATCGGCCGTACAAATGTAAAGGATTCCTATTCGAAAGCTGAATAGGATTCTTTTCCTTTATGAATCGTCCCTATCATCGGCCCAGTTTAAAATTATTTTTTTATTTCAATTTTTGCTTGACTTATTGGAAATTAAATAGTATGATAAGAAAAGTATTTTAAATAAAGCCTTGATTCCGCATATTTATCGTAGTCATTTTTTTATTGTTGATTACGTATATATGCTTTTTTTAGTTTTATAGAAAATGCATAATAAAATTTCAGGAGGTATCTTTCATGAATAAAGGTACAGTAAAATGGTTTAACTCACAAAAAGGATTCGGTTTTATCTGCGGAGAAAACGGTGAAGATATATTTGTTCACTTCAGCGGACTGGCAATGGACGGATATAAGTCTTTAGAAGACGGTCAGGAAGTCACATACGATATTGCTCAGGGCAATCGTGGACTTCAGGCTGTTAACGTCTCAGTCGCTTAAGTCAGACAATTAAACGACTTTGTAAAGAAGCGCAAGCCCGGTCCTGCGCTTCTTTCTTTTACTTATTCACTCTTCCCAGAATATAATCCGCACTTACACCATATAACTCACACAGCTTTAATAAATGTCTGACAGGCAATTCCGATGCTTCTCTCTCATATCTTGCGTACATGGTCTGGCTCGTTCCCAGATATTCTGCAACCTGACTTTGTGTCAAGTCATTATCTTCCCTTAAATCGCGTATTATTTTGACATACTTCATAACTATATTATCCCCTTTTGATAAAAAAGAATAACATAGTACATATATTTACTATTGATTTTAGTACATATATTTACTAAACTATTTTTAAAGCTACAGTAACTCAGGAGGAAAAAATGAAAAAGAAATGGATCCGCATTAAAAACAACACATTGTATTACTGGTCCGTCGTCGACGTTGCTGTGACCGGCTTCGTATTCCATGTGATACATATAATAACCAAACGAAAGCGTCCTACCATGATGTCCAAAGATATGTTCAGGGAATTAGAAAGGCTGGTAGAGGAAGACAGAAAAGCGAGAAAATAAGGCAACGGAAGAAGGTTCTGGAATGAAGGAGTAGGAAGCTGCAGCCCCTTATAATATTGTTACTTTGAGGGGCTGTTTGTGGCGGGCCCGCTCCCAAACTTATTATATCTTATCTGATCCGGATATTCAATCGGCCCGGCCTGACCTTATAATAGCCATAAAATGCTAATACAGATCTTTTTAAACTCTATAAATATCATAAACCATAATTACCTGCATATTGTAAAAATGGAAGAATAAAGTAAGGAATCCGATAGCTTCCTTAAATTTTATTAACCTTTTCTAAATCCCCTTGAAGTCGTCTCAAGAGTATGCTATAATCAGTCGAAGTTAAAGAATCTGTTAAAATTATGTTAATTTTTAAGTAACAGTTCCACTACTATGGAAGGTGATCTTATGAAAAATTTTCTAAAGAAGTACGGACATCTGTGGATTCTGGGATATGGATTTATCTATCTGCCCTGGTTTATTTACCTGGAGAAAACGATAACAAAGCACTATCACGTTATGCATTCCGTAGTGGACGACTATATTCCGTTTAATGAATATTTTGTCATCCCCTATTTCCTCTGGTTTGCGTATGTAGCAGTAACTATTGCGTATTTCTTCTTCGTAAATAAGGAAGATTATTACCGGCTCTGTATCTTTTTATTTACCGGTATGACCATCAGTCTTCTGGTCTGTACACTTTTTCCGAACGGTACGGATTTCAGGCCGGTGATAGACCCGAATAAGAATCTGTGCTCCCGGATTGTGGCCATGCTATACCAGACCGATACCTGCACGAACGTATTCCCCAGCGTGCATGTCTACAACTCTATCGGAACACATATTGCGATTATGAAGAGTGAAAGCCTCAGGAAATACAAAGTGGTAAGAGTAATGTCCTTTATCCTGATGGTATCTATCTGTATGGCAACCGTTTTTTTAAAACAGCACTCCATCATCGATGTTGTCGGAGCAGTTCTTCTCTGCGGAGCAATTTACCCGCTGGCCTATGCCGGAAGCAGCCAGGAAGAGACACGGCCCGAATTTATACGGTAAGTACGTTATACGAAATATTGTCACACGACAAAAACGACAAAAGGCATGCTATGGCATGCCTTTTGTCGTTATGGAAAAGCTTTGCTGCTCCTTTCCCCCTGTTCTTCTAATTGAATCCATAGAATTTCTGCGTGATTTTGTAGCAGGCGATCGAAACCTTCCGCCCGCTCTTTCCGGGCAGGTTCGTTCCCTGTCCGAGGAACCCCCATCGGAGTCTGATATAAAGCCCCAGGTTCTTCTGTTTCAGATACTGCCAAAGCTCCTTCTTCTTAGCCAGGTTCTCCTCTGTCTCCGAACGGATCGCCAGAATCGAAGACACCGTCATCATGATCTCCAGATAGCGTATCATATAACGCCGCAGCTTCCGGTTCGGCATCTTCATCACATCATAATATCCAAGCATCAGCTTCGTCACGCGGATCTGCTGATCCAGCCTCCCTATCATAACGGTCTCGTTCACCGACTGATCTTCTCGGCCGATGAAATACCGGTAAAAGTTTACATCCAGATAATACATGGTCTTTACATGCGGAAGCGGCTGATAAACGAATATGTTGTCCACGTAAAAAGTATGTTTCGGAAGTTCCAGGCCGCATTCCCGCAGCATTTCCGTACGGTAAATAACGGAATGCATCAGGATATACTGCCCCAGCATGAACATTTTAACCCCGCTCCAGTCAATCAGCTCTTCCTTTGGAATGGCGGTCCTGTAATTCATTACCTTTTTCCGCTTTGCCCCCTGTTTCTCGTATACAAAGTTTGTAATCAGCATATCCAGGGTGACATTGTCATGGCAGAACTTGCGCAGGGTCTTAAGTACCTCACGGTAAGCATCCTCATTCACCCAGTCGTCACTGTCCACCACCTTGAAAAAAACACCTGTGGCATTCCTAAGGCCGGAATTGACCGCCTCACCATGGCCGCCGTTCTCCTGGTGGATGGCGCGGCAGATTCCCGGGTAACGTTTTTCGTATTCGTCTGCAATCTCACCGGTGTTGTCTTTCGTAGAACCGTCGTTCACAATGAGGATCTCCACCTCATCACCGCCCGGGAGCAGCGATTCGATACAATGCCTCATGTAAGCCGCCGAGTTATAGCAGGGGATTGCAACTGATAAAAGTTTCAATGGTCTTTACCTCCATTACTTTCTCTAATGTTAAATGTCCGTAACTGTTCCATACTTCCTACAACAGGTTCCTCTTCCTGAAAAACCGGATTTCCAGGATAATTATAATAATGCTTAACACTCCCACAGCCGGATATCCGTATTTCCACGTCAGTTCCGGCATGTTTGTAAAATTCATTCCATACCATCCGACCAGCAGCGTCAATGGCAGAAAAATCGTAGTCACCACGGTCAGAATGCCCATGGTGCGGTTCTGGGCAATATCGATCTGCGACTGGTACATCTCGCGTATCTGCAGGATATATTCCCTCAGAAGCGATACATGGTCGCCAAGCCGTTCCACTCGGTGGGCAAAGATCGCAAAGCCTTCCTTTTCCTCCGCCTCAAAGAGATGGTTTGTATTGGAGCGGAAAATATCGGCCATATCGGCAAGCTGGGTCAGAAAAGACTGGAGATGGAGCATGTCTTTGCGGCAGCGGATGATCTTCTCATAAAAGTTTTTCTGAAGCCCTTTCGTCATCTTGTCTTCCATCACAATCAGCTTGTTCTCATATCCCTGCAGGAAAATCGAATCCCCCTCTATCAGATAGTTTAAAAAACCGGTAAAAAATGCAGACATACTGCCCTGCTCCCCGTATTGTATTTCCCTCATCCTGTCAAATATTGATTTTACGTGCTCCCCGCCGCCTTCAACGAAAATGAGCCTGTCCTTTACCATATGGAAGCCGAAGCTCTCCTTCTTTCCCGGCAGATTCTTTACATTCGGGACAGCAAAGGTGCCGATAATACAACTGCCGAATATCTCGGCCTTACAATACTGAATCTGCTCCAATTGCCTGAGCAGAAGCTTTTTATGCGATATCTGTTCTTTATCCGCTTCAAACTCCTGTATTGTCATCAGTTCAATGCGGACATCATTCCGGCCGTATTCCTCCTCTTCTCTCATTGGAGAAAGGCTGCCGTTCAGGCGGTACCGTATCATACCATCTGCTCCATCTGTTCATTGACACTGTCCTCGCAGGAACGCATTGCCAGTATTGTCTGTTCCAGCAGTCGGTCCAGTTCCCAGCCAAGCTGCGTAGCCCCCCTGGTAATCACATCTCTGGAACATCCTGCGGCGAATTTTTTATCTTTAAACTTCTTCTTTAAACTGGAAAGCTCCATATCCTTTGCACTTTTTGACGGGCGCATTCTGGCGGCAGCACCGATCAGTCCCGTAAGCTCATCCGAGGCGAAAAGCACCTTCTCCATCTCATGCTCCGGCGCTGTATCGACGCGGATCCCATATCCATGGCTGACCACAGCGTGAATCAGTTCATCTTCGGCTCCTCCTCCCCTTAAAAGCTCCGGCGCGCGCAGACAATGCTCATCTGGATACAGTTCGAAATCAATATCATGGAGAAGTCCGACGATACCCCAGAAATCCGCATCCTCACCATATCCCAGTTCGTCAGCATACCAGCGCATTACTCCCTCCACAGTCAGAGCATGAAGAATGTGAAACGGTTCCTTGTTATATTTTTTTAATAATTCCAGTGCCTGTTCCCTGCTAAGTGAAGTTTTCATATCCTATTTCCTTTCGTCCCTTGCCTGTCTCTGTCATTCCGCCGCTAAACGACTGCCTGCAGAATGGCGGCCTTGTTCATCTTACTTATAGTTATATCAAAATCTTTTAGAAAAATAAAGCTTCTTTTCATACAATTTCATACAAATTCCTTAATATTTTATGCAGTATTTCAAATTGTAACGCCGGAGGTATTTTCCCCCTCCAACGGACAAACGATAACCTGCACGCTCCGCACACAGGTCAC